>JAOTWK010000671.1 GCA_029862935.1 Gemmatimonadota bacterium
TGAGAAGCGCGTGAGGGAGACCATCCCCTAGCCGCCTGGGAGTCTCGTCCCGGGAATCAGAACGGGGAGTGAGGAAACGGGACGCAGGTATGCAACATCCCCCGAGCGGGCACTCGTGCACGAGTGTTCGCTGCGTGCGGTCGGTCGTCGTGGTCCGGCTGGTTAGTGTTGTCCCGCCCTTTGGTAGTCCAGGTAACACGCCCTGCCGAGCCAGGCCAGTCCGACGATCAGGATGGCGGCGCCGATCCAGGGTTTCACAATCACTGCCGCCCCGCCGAGCGCCACCGCCACGATCCCGCACCAGATCGATGTCCCCAGTCCGTTGCGACCCACAATCACCCTCCCCGGTGGTGCGTACTGAAAAATCGATCATCCCCTGGCGAGAGCGCAAGTTCAAATCCAAAGGGGACTTATAGGCCATCCGACGCCCGGGTACCGCTTGACGGTGGCTTGACGCTGGCAGCGCAGCGTGGGCAACAGCCAACTCCCAATTCACTCCCTCGAGTCCCGGAGGTGCCCCATGCCCGTGCGTACTGCCACATCCATCGGCGCGTTGGCGTTGGTCGGCATACTGGCCGCCTGCAACGACGCTGCCGCTCCGTCAGGCGACCCGACCCTGCTGGTCCAACCGGCGGATTTCCCACCGCCATCACCCCTCGTGGCCGTTGCCGGCGAGTCCGTGTGGCCCTTCACGGGCTCCGACTTCGCCGGCACGCGCGTCGATCCGATCAACCTGGCGTTCACCGGCTGGACCGATCCGCGCGACCTGCGCGCCGCCCTTTTGATGCTGGACGGCGACAGGAGCGTGTTCACCGGGCATCCGGATCTCGGCGTGTTCGCGGGCATCGATTGCACGTGGAAGGATGCCATGGGGGACGCGCAGACCGCGTACAGTGCCTCGAGTGGTTGGGTGGGCTCGTCCATTCAGCTCGAGTGCGGTGAGTACGATCCCGCGCGGCTCCACCTGCGCCTCTTCGACGTTGGAGATGTCACCCTTGGCGGGGCGCATTTCGAGATCCTCGTCTCGGGCACGACCAACCACCAGGTCGTGAGCTGGGAGTTCGCCGAGGGCCTGCTCGTGGCCGACATCATCCGCACGGGCATCGGTGGGCCCGTCGGGTCGAGCGGTCCCATCAATCCGGTGCCGTACCGTTCGATCCCCGGGGTCATCTACAACAGCCTGCCGGACGAGCTGAAGCTCCTGGTTCTCGCGTCGGGCGGCGTGCCCGATTGGCCGGTGCCGGGCGACGTCGGGATCGGGACCAACGGGGAAGCAACCATCCTGTACATGGCGGCCGCGGTCGATGGTATGCCCGAGGTCGCCAGGCAGAGCCTGGTGATCGAGTTCGATCAGGTGATCCCCAAGCCGTTCTGCGCGTCGAGTCCATACGACTACCTGTATGTGAACGGCCCGGTCACGCTGCGCCAGCACGTGGTTGTGACGGCGTCGGGGAACTACCACAGCCAATTCCACGCCGTCGGCATGCTGGATCTCCAGCCGCTCATGGTTGATCTCTCGACCGGCGACCTGGTGCCATCTGGCGAGCCGTATCGGGCGCACGTCAACGAGCACGTCAAGGGCATCCTGACCGATCGGGTGAGCCTGGCGTCGCAGTTCGTGCTTCGCGCTGAGATCCCGCGGAAGGGGCCGTTCCGTGGCTCGCTGCAAACCACGCTCAACGTGGCTCCCGGCAACGGCAGCCATGATAACCTCACCGTCCGCTGCGATCCGTAGCGGGCATCGGGTCAGGGCCCGAGGCCGATACGACCTCGGGCCCTGACGCGTTCCACTCGAGCCCGTCCCCCCCACTAGGTCGATCCGCTAGCTTTGGTGATCTAACGCGCCATGTTGCGGCGCGCGCTTCTCGCTCGCTCCCTTCCAGGAGGTGTCATGGCTCGGTTGCTTCGTCTGCTCGCCGTTGCGGTAGGTCTCGTCTGCGTCGTGCCCGCCGCTCCCGCTCAGGAGCTGCCCGTTCTCCCTGCCGACCGTACCCAGCTCATCACGCAGGAAGTGTCGGGCGACGCCGCCTACGAGCACATCCGGTACATGACGCAGTTCCATCGGCCGCGTGGTGGGGCGGATGGGTTGTGGAGCGTGGC
>JAOTWK010000672.1 GCA_029862935.1 Gemmatimonadota bacterium
GGCCAATGCCCTCAGGAACGCGGCGGAGCTTCAGCGCGGCATCGAGCTGGCGAAACAGTTCGACGACATCGTGGTCGCCGTCAACGTCGGCAACGAGGCGCTGGTCGAGTGGAACGATCACATGGTGCCCCTCGAGCAGGTCATCGCCTATGTGCGCCAGGTGAAGGGCGCCATCGCGCAGCCGGTCACGGTGGCTGACAACTACGTGTGGTGGACTCGTAACGGAGCGCCGCTCGCCGCCGAGGTCGACTTTCTGGCCGTCCACACGTATCCGGTGTGGGAAGGCAAGACCATCGACGAGGGACTGTCGTTCACAATCGAGAACGTCGACGGGGTGCGCGCAGCACTTCCCGACAAGCCACTCGTCGTCTTCGAAGCCGGCTGGGCCACGGTCGCGAGCGAGTTCGGCGAGCGCGCCAGCGAGGCCAATCAGGCGCGCTACTACGACGAGATGCGACGATGGGCGAGCGAGACCAACACCACGGTGTTCTTCTTCGAGGCGTTCGACGAACCGTGGAAGGGCGATTCCGACAACCCGCTGGGCGCCGAGAAACACTGGGGCGTGTTCAACGTCGATCGGACGCCCAAGGAAGTCATGCGCTGAGTCCGTTCGGCGCGGCTTCCCGGCGGCTTGCCGAGCGAATGCTTGGCAAGCCGTTGGTGCCTGTTAGCTTGAAGCCCAGGAGGGCTAGACCTAACTGGTAAGGCAGCGGTCTTGAAAGGGGACCCACGGATTCCGCGTGTCCCCTTCACTGTCCCTCACCCCCGTATTTCCTAGCTTATGTAGGCCAACAACTTGAGGTTTTCCGCCTCAGTCCGGTTGAATCACGGCTGACTGCCTTCGTTTTTGCCTTCGGTTGGAGCCCCACCATCCGTCAGCGTAAGTTGCCCCCGACCGGATCCAAGACCAGCCGAGTCAGAGAAGCGCGACCTAGTCGATGCGGCTCGCACGCCCGCGGTTCCCGAAGCTAGGAGGGCTGCGCTAACCGTCCCCAATTCCCAGTAGCTATTACTCAGGGCGCACCGTAGGTTAGCAAGGACGGCGTTGTGACTAGTCCGATCCCGCACTCCTGGCCGTCGGCACAGCACCGCCGCTGACGCCCATCTTTTGGACGCCCCTCGGCGCCAGATGTGGCAGGGCAGTTCGGAGGTGTACATGCGCACGGGCCGAGCCCACCGATTCGCGGTCGTGTTTTGGGTCCTTGCCTGCCTATCGTGTGACCTAGCGGCTCAAGAACAGGAATCCCATGAGGAGTTCACCGCGCGGATCACCAGAGACCTCACGGAACGCAACGCGGGCGCTGCGGAGATCTTCGTGCAGGCAAACGCTGCGGTTGACAGCGGAGATTTGGCGACGGCGGAGCAACTCTACCGCCAGGTACGCGAGATCGAACCTGATTTCGATCACGCTACCCGGCGTCTGTGTGGAGTGGTGGCTCGCCAGCTAGGTCGCCGGAGTGAAGCGCTGTCACTGTGTCGCGAGGCGTTGCACCTTGATTCGAGTCTCGTAAACCGCGCAGCGTTGACTCAGGTATTGGTGGTGATCCAACCGGCAACGCCGAGCCCTGATGAGCTGATGGAGGCCTATTCCCACGCGCAGGTGCTACTCAATGATCCTGGGGCGGGGGAGTACGAGTTGACGGCTGCTTGCATGGCAGTTGCGGTGAATGATGCGGTCGAGATGTTGCGGAATTGCTCGGAGCGACTGAGTCGCATCTCGGAGAACCCCGACGTCACCTACTTCGTCGCATGGATGCTCAAGATGCTAGAGGGCGACCACGATGGGGCTGAACTGCTGCTTCAGCAAGCGCGGGCCGAAGGGATGGCTCCTGAAGTGTACGAAGATCTGTTGCAGGCCACTCGTGATGCACGCCCCATATGGCCGGGTATCGCGCGCCTCGCTGGGATCGTCGGTGGGGTCTGGCTTGCCGGATTGCTTTTGCTACTCGGGGCCGGTGCTGTGCTCAGTCAGCTGACACTGCGGTTAGCACAGCTGCATCCCGCTGCAGCGAATCGGGAATCAGTTGGCGGCGACGCCGCCTTGCGCAGGGTGTACCGTGCCGTGTTGTGGCTCTGCTGCGCGTACTACTACAT
>JAOTWK010000113.1 GCA_029862935.1 Gemmatimonadota bacterium
ACGCTGCATACGACGCTCGACCCCAAGTCAATCGATCTCGGACTCCTGGAACTCACGCTCATCCGGCTCGATCCCTATCCCATATCCACGTCGACGATTGGGCCGGATGAGTACGTCGCCACGTTGATCGTGCGGGCGGCGGGTTCGTGATGCGGTTTGTAGCGGGGGTCACCGCGGCGCTGGCGTTCTTGGCCTGCGGCATCTTCGACGCCGATCCCGATCTCACGATCCAGTTACGTGAGTGGCGTGTCATCACGACTGACTCGCAGACGTGGCTCGAGGTGCGATACTTTGCCATCAATCACACCAACGATAGTGGTGAACTCGATTACTGTTGCACGCCGGCGTTTCTCACGCCAGACGGGCAGCCGGACAGTGTCGTGCTGCAGGATCCATGTCTCCGGCTGTGTCCTTCGGGACCGCAGATCGCCGCGCGGCAGACCCGTATTCGAACCGCAGTCCTTCCACTTCCCGCGCCTGGCGAGTATCGACTTGGTGTTGCGTACCGGGTGCCGTTTCAAGACCCGCCACGCAAGGCGTGGTCGCGCGTGTTCGCGATTCCCTAGTGAGTTCATCCGCCAAGCGGTCTGATCGGCGTTGAGTGGACGGCGCGTGGTTGGGGCACCGCTCACGCGCCCTGACGCTGCCGCCCGTTCACGTTTCAGCCCCGCCATTCTAAGACATCCCGATGTGAAGCAAGGGGTTAGCCGGCTTCGGCCTCATTTCCAGCTCCTCACGTCTCATCCACGACCCCTCGAGTGCGACTGAGGAGACCGACCAGGTGGCGGTCTCGGCGACCTAGACGGACCCCTGGTTCTGTCTGCATCTTCCGCCAGGAGCAAGTCCTTGCCGGCAGGTTTCCAGATCACGCATGCGCAGAATTCAGATAACCGCCAACGCGTGGTTTCGGACTGCCCCCATCAGCGGCGGTCGGTGGATCACCGGCGAACTGCAGAAGGAGAACGTACCATGGCCCACAAAGGCAAAGTACAGCTCACGCTAGTCTTCTCGGCCCCACCCGATCAGGTCGCGGAAGGCGATCGCATCTTTCAGAGCCACGGACCGTGGATGAAGGCGACGCACCCACGAAAGGGCGATAAGGCGCTCTTGAGTTACACCGTCTCCAAAGCACCGGAACTCACCAATCCTATGGACCCGAACTCGGCACCGACTGGGAACACGTGCTTTATCCTGACAGAAGTGTACGAAACCGAAGCTGGCGTACTCAACCACTTTCAGCAGGCCGAGTCTTGGCAAGACTTCGGAGCGGTGGCCAAATGGCTGGAGAAATGCAAGATGGTTGGGGCACCAGCAGCTACGATCGTTAACTCGCTCTGGTAGAGCGGCCGGAGACCGTAATTGCGCGAATCGCTAGGCGGTCGCGTGAGCCGCCCGGATGGTGGCGAGTTGCTCGCGGTCGAACTTCTTCACGCGGCGCTTGATCAGCGAGATGACCTCGTCCTCGGTCACAGGACGGCTGGGATCGAGGTTTACGTGGTACTTCGCCAACATGCGGTAGCGCTTGAACATCAGCATCAGAAAGATCACGAAGTAGTCGATCTTCTGAAACACCAGCGACTGGTTGGCGATCATCTGCTCGCGCTTGGCCAACATGTCGGCTGGCATGTCGAGCCAGTGGAGGGTGGGCTTGAGATGGTGGCCGAGATGGTAGCCGTCGTTCCAGCACCGGCGATTGTACGGACTGTTGATGAACGTGACGACGGTGCGGTAATCGTTCAACGGATCGTCGGGGTCCACGAATGCATGCTGGGCCCAGTTGCCGATCATCAGCAGAATCCGGAGCACCAGCGTCGGAACGACGAACACGACGAGCGCCGCCCGCCAGTTGAGCAGCAAAGCCGCAATCATGAGAGCGAAGTGAAATGTCTCCCCGACCACGAGACGGATCGCGAGCCTCCGGCGCCCGCGCTGCATCATGTAGCGGTACAGCTCGAAGTCACCGATGAACAGGAACCGACCGATGTACTTTAGCCAGTCGACGAAACTGTCCCGCTGGTACGGCATCGTGGAGCTGAGATCGTCAGGAAGGTTGCCATCGGTGTGGTGCATCCCTATGTGATGCACAAAGTACGTCTCAGGCGATTGGCCCATGAACACGCCGAGCATCCACGGGATGTACTTGTTGAGGATATCGTACTCGCGCTTGAACAGGATCCGGTGGCTGGTGCAGTGGAGCATCAGGATGAACGGTCCGGTAAACCACAAGAAGAGCACCCAGTATACCGGAGCGAGCCACCAGCGGAAGATCCCGGGAATGAAGAGTGCGACAGCGAGCGGGACCATGGTGATTGTGAGGAAGAGCGAAAGCCGCACAAACGGCAGGTCGCGCTCATCCCGAACGAGCGGCCCGAAAATCTTGCCGATCAGCCCAGGCCGGCGCTGCATGTCGGGGACCGGATCTGTGATGGTAACGACGCTGTCGCTGATCATCTGCCCGTGCCCGTCTCCGTCGGTAGGCCTACATCAAGTTCCCATCATGGCACGGGCTGTCAAGGTATAGGTCGCACGATCGGAGAGGTTCTATATTCAATGCCGAAGTTCTTGCCAGACCATGAATTGTGGATGGCGTTCTTCCGCGATCCGGATGGATGCCACCTTGCACTTGTAAGCGAGGTCCGTACATGACGTTCACTAGCATCGGTGAGGCATGACCTGGAATGTCGGAGAGTGCTTCCGACGTCTTCCTGTTATCGGCACGCTCTCCGTTTCTCTCTGGACGGGGTTGCTTGGGGCCTGCTCGACTCCGAGCAACGCGCCTGATCTCTCCGGGCTGACCGTCGGACAAGACTACGATCAAGTCGTGTCGATCACGGGTCTCCGCTGCGAGCACCTGAGCGACAGCGGAGTCCGCATCGTCGTATGGTCCTATGAAGATGGAAGTTCGATCGAGGCCGGCATCTACGAGGGAACGCTGAGCGGGCTCACGCCGTCTGGAGCCCATGCCGAGCGTCGCGCCTCCGGAATCCGCAACGACGACATCTCGGCGGACTCCCTTCACGCCCTGTTAGGAGACGACTTCGCGACGGTGGATGATGCCAGCGACCGGGAGTGTCGTTGGCGTTGGGACGACGGCAGACTGCTCGCCACGTTCGAGCGCGGCATCCTGCAACAGGCAACCTGGCTTTCGGCGGACGGAGGCGACCCCCGCATACTCGCAGAAGTCACGGACGAAGTCGCAATGCTCCTGGCTGGCCTCGACAGCCCTCAAGCAGCCGACCGATACCGGACACTGACAGCCCTCTCGCCCGTTGCCGATCCGCGAGTCGCAGATGCCGTCATCGAGTTGCTGCAGACGGAAACCGACAAGACCAACCGCGGGAAGGCTGCACTACTTCTGGCCCAGAGGGGTGACCGCCGAGCCAACGGGCTCCTGTTACAAGACCTCCAAGAACCGATCATCAACGTAGACGTCCTCCGTGCACTCGGTCAGATCGGAGAGCTCCGGACGGAGCAGGCCTTGCGTGACGCACTCCACCGCCAGGGCGGCTCTCGCATTCAAGCCGAGATCCAATCCGCACGGGCACGCATTCGGGATTGGCTGGGTATGCCGGCGCCGGATCGACGCTGAGGGCGAGTCGCCATGATCGCCGCCGTGGGACAATTGGCAATTGATGCCGTGGAGCGCGTCACGTTGGACGAAATCACCAAAGCCGATGCAGTTGCCGCCGGGCTCCCGGATCTAGCCTCCCTGCAGTCGCAGCTCATGCGGCTATCACCCCGTAAGGATGCTGTCCTCAAACGGCTATGAGCAGGTGTATGAGGGCGCGTCTACGCTGATGAGGACACCTGCGCCTCCCGCGTCACCCACCATGCACGTCGTTGCCGCATGCAGCACGGTGCTCGGTCCATACGCTGCTTGGCTATACCAAGCGGGCCATATGGACTTGTTCCGATCCGCGTACCTGCTGAACCTATGGGTGGTCATAGTGCTCGCATTGGCAGGCGTCGCAATCGGCGCGTACGCGGTCATTCGCGGCGCACGAGTGATTGGTGTGGGAAGTGTGGTCGTCAACGCAGCTGTGGTGGCCCTCTACGGGTTTCTCGCCCTGTTCTTCGGTCTTGGAGGATCGCGATAGGGAATCGCGTCACCCTACCTGGCGACAAGGATTGCCTCGCTGTGAATCACCAGGTATGCTTGCATCCACTCCAGCCGACTCCTCAAGCTCCAACAATAAGGGGATACCACATGAGCGTTCGAGTACACCTCCTCACCCTGGCCTCGCTACTCGTCTTGGCGGCCTGCGCACCACAGCAGGCAGCGGACACCGAGGCCGATGTCGCGGCCGTTCGCGCGCACGTAAACCAGTTCGTGGCGACGTGGAACGTGGCGGATCACGCTGCGCTCAGTTCGATGGTGGCCGAAGATGCCATCCTGATGCAGCCGGACGAATCGCCACTCGAGGGCCGTGACGCGATCCTCGCAACGATGGCCGACGGATATGACATCGCGATGATGCAGCAGTCCGCCACGGTGGATGAAGTCATTGTGATGGGCGACAACGCCTATGCCCGAGGCACCTGGAGACTGAGTCCGACGTCAGCCGCAGATCCCAATGCGCCTGCACTGCAGGGCAAGTGGTCCACGCTCTATCGCCGCGGCAACGGAAATGACTGGCAAGTCTGGCGCTGGATGTGGAATCAACCCTCGGATCAGGCTCCGGCTGGCGGGTAGAACCGCCAGCACACATCTGCGGCAGTGATGATCGTTGCAGCGGATACAGCTGTCTGACAACTGGTGAAGTCACCGGGCGCATGGAATTCCCGAGTCACAGGAGTGCGTCCCGGTGACTTGCTAACTGGATCAACCTTCTGAGGAACGCCATGCCGAGTCGAGCAACCGCTTCCTTCGACGTCACGGGTTGGGATCAAGCACCCTACGGAGAACAGGACGCGGCAGGTCCACGTCTGTCACGCGCAACGGTCCGCAAGAGCTTCCGTGGTGACCTGGTCGCAGAGAGCACCGCCGAGTTGCTCATGTGTCAGGCGGATCCGTCTGATCTCAGTGCCGGTGCCGGATACGTGGCCTCAGAGTTGGTGACCGGGCGACTCGCCGGTCGTGAGGGGCGGTTCGTGCTGCAGCACTGGGGCGTGAGCGATCGGGATGGGCAGCAGACGGGGGGGGGCACGTTGTCCCGGGGTCCGGCACGCGGGAACTCGCTGGGCTCTCGGGACAAGTGCAGATTGCTGTCGACGCAGATGGGGCGCACACGCTCATGTTGGACTATGAGATTTCATAAGCCAAACGGACGGACAGCAGTTGCGCTCGTCAGACGCCTTAGGCTGGACCGCGTGGTGAACTGATGACATACAGCCCAGAAGAGGCGTCACACGACTTGAAGCTGATCGCCGATAACACCGCTTCGTTTGAAACACGTGCCCGGCTCGAGCACCATCTTCTCACCCTACTGAGGGAAAAAGGGAACGAGGCCGTGGCCACCTTTCTCTATTCGTTACCGGAGCACGACTTCAAGTCCGTCGACGACAGCATATCAGAGTTGGAAACCCAATTCGTGACCACTGGTAGCAGCCCCCGACACTTCGTGGTCACTACCTTTCGTAGCCCACATTTGGCATCAGTCAACGTCACCATAGAGGACGAGTCCAGCGCACCGCCTGAGCCTGACCCACGTCATCGAGCATTCTACGAGGTTTGGGAGAGTCTGTTGGGCATTCCAGACTCCGAGGTGAGCAGACTGGACCCAGAACGAAAGGCGGTGTTCCTCGTCGGCCTTCTCGAGGCCGAGGTGATGAACGGGGGAATCGGTCAATACCTCAGCAACACCGACGGTGCGCATCTCGAGGATACGGTCCGGTGCCTGTTAGAGATCGGTGCTGAGAAGGCGTGTGCCATTCTCATGGAAGCTGCGAAGTTGGGGATGGGGTCCGAGTCCTATGGGGCGGCGTGGGCGTCGAAATCCAGAGACTTTGAGAGGCTCGACGATCAGTTCATGGAGTCCGGTGAAGATCTGGCTGGACTGACGGCAGAAGTCTTCATCGATCGTAGCACCCGTAGTCGCGGATCGGACACGCAGTGAGGAGCCACATGCACATCGCGGTTCTCGTCTTTCTTGCCGCAGTTGGCCCTACGGTTTGCGCAGCTTGCCTCGCAGCGCAGGATGACACCCAGGTAGCAAGCAGCTTGGACGCGTTCATAGAAGACCGCATACCTTCGAACCAGTTGTCCATCGAGTATACGGATCTTCATCCTCTTTGGGGTGGACTTCGGCTAGTCGTGACCGGTGATGGAGAAGTGAGCCAGGAAGCTGTGAGAGCACCCGTTGGCGAGCCCTCGAGACTCTCAAGAGACGATGTGGCAAGGTTGGTGAGACTCATACTGGAGACGAAGGCTTGGGCTCAAGAAACACCCGACCGAAAGCCGAGACCGGACGAAGCCAGAGCCTACTTGAAGATCTCGATTGGCGAACACCGAAGTGTGATGTGGGAATGGTATAATGAGCTACAGGACAACGGCAGATTGGTGCGGATTCGAGAACTCATGAAGGACCTGGTGTGGAAGCGTGCTCGTTCTCAACCCGTCCTCGAGCTCCTGGGTGCCGAGTTTCGCGACCGCAACGCCGCGATCAAGCACATTACCGTCCTGGAGGTGCGCTCACCGTTTGTCGAATCCACGCACCGTGCCGTGGTGGCTCGAGGCATTCGTGGAGACCGCCAGTTTCAGGGGGACTTTGCCGACGAGCTCTTCGGGCTGTTCGTGCTCAACGATTCGCTGACCCGGGTCCTCGCGGTCCTCGACATGTTTCCAACGCCCCGGTGGCGGGATTTCGAGGTCGAGCTCGCGCGCGTCACACCAGATTCACTGTACCTCGAGGGGCGTGGGGCCACATACGGGGATCAACCGCTGAGAAGGTCCTACACCTGGCCTTGACGCTACCCGAAAAATCAGTACGATCGGACTCACGGCTCATGAGGCCGCACATCACATACATCTTGAGATCCGTGACCATGCAGAGAGTCTCCTGGACCACCCTGAGTGCCTGTGTGGGACTGTGCATTCCAGCTACTGCCGCCGCTCAAGCCAGCGGTGGAGCCCGCGATAGCATCTCCATCGCAGCGGCCAGTCGCGCGTTTTCGGCGGCCTATATGCGCAATGACACGGCCGCATTGGGTCAGATCTACTCCGACTCAGCAGTGCTACTCCCACCAAATCGCGAGATTCGGGGCCGCAGGGCGATCCAGCGCTACTTCGCGTGGGGTCAGAACTACCGACAGATCGCCCACTCCATGGAGTCGACTCGACTGACGGTTGAAGGCGACCTCGCCGTTGACGTGGGGACCTGGACCAGTACGGGTCAACGCGGTGACGCCGCTCCAACGACCGCCTCGGAGCGCTATTTGGTTATCTGGGTTCGTGAGAGTGACCGAGCATGGCGCATGCTCTACGACATGTGGCACCGGCCGGCGCGCGCCACACAGCAGGACGACACGTCGGCACTCCCGGTCGTTACGATCACCGGTCCGACGGTGATTGCGTTCTGGGAGGTCCCGCCGTCCGACTCGGTGTTGATCTCCGATCCCGACCTCGCGAGCGCGCTGGATGAGCAACAGTACTACTGGGCCGACACGCGAACTCGACTGACCGAATTCGGCATCATGGCACTCAGTCAACCTGGGCGGCGCTTTACGGTGCGAGATGGCACGCGGGAACGCGTCTTCGCTGCCCCTCGTGACAGTGCCGTGGTGGGATATCTACTCGTGGCGCCCGGAAGGGACTTTTCTGCAATCTACCGTGTGCAGTATCCGGACAATCTGCTGGCCGCGGTACGGTCGTTCTTTGGGCTGCCTGACAACCCGTAACTCGACGAGGAGACCGCTGCGCTACACCGAGCGATCGGCCTCGGTTGCCGCGTCACCACCGCGCACCGGTCCTCGAAACATCCGCCAGAAGACGATCGATCCTACGGTGGCCGCGGTGCCAATCGTGATCACGAACCACGTCGCGAGATCCCCTCGCAGATGGAGCACGAGGCAACTCGCCACCGATGCGATCCACATCATCGCGATGGTTCCGATCCGCACGCGCAGCGGCATCTCTGCCCCACGATCCAGATACCGGAGATACGGGCGGAAGATCGGCGCCCGAACGAGCCTGTCCTCGAGCCACGGACAACTGCGTGTGAAGAAGTAGGACGCGAGAATCAAGAAGACCGTCGTGGGAAGTCCGGGTAGAAAGACGCCGAGGAACCCAATGCCCACCGATACGAGCCCGAGCAGCGCAAGGATCCATCGCCGGAGCGACCGTCCGGGCCAGATGGCAATGCTGTTGGTGTCAGCTCGGTCCGACTTCATCGAGGTTCCTCTTGCATACAAGATTGCATTCGTACCCGTCTCTTTGAACAAAGTCAAGATTGGCATTAATTTGTCGCACCGTTCGCGTGCTGGCGCGGATACCCCTCACCGCACGCACATTCAAGGAGGTCAGGCGTGTTCAGACACTCGGTCGCGGTAATCGGACTGTTTTTGATTGCTGCAGGAGCCCCGTCGATGGCTTCGGGGCAAGGGCGCCCGGACCCCGCCGCACTGGCTGCAGCCCAGCGCGAGGCAATGAATCGGCTTGCGTTCATGGACGGAGTGTGGAAGGGCTCCGCACGGACCATGACGCCCTCTGGGGAGAAGCACACGCTCACGCAGACCGAGCGGGTTGGCCCCTTCCTGAACGGAGCGGTCAAGGTCATCGAGGGTCGGGGGTACGAGCGTGACGGGAGCATCAGCTTCAACGCGTTCGCGATTATCTCCTATGACCCTGGAACCGCTACATACACAATGCGCTCATACGCCCAGGGATACGTGGGAGACTTCACCGTCACGCCCATCGACGACGGCTTCACGTGGGAGATTCCCGCTGGGCCCACGACCATTCGGTACACCGCGGTCATCAGAGATGGAACATGGAGCGAGGTCGGTGACCGGATCCTGCCCGACAGAAAGCCCATCCGCTTCTTGGAGATGACACTCACTCGTGTCGGCGATACGGACTGGCCCGCGGCAGGCGCGGTCAGTCCTGAATAGGAACTCGTGAAGCGATGTTGGAGGCGGCGTGACTAGTCCGCATCACGCCTTCCCTTTCGGCTGCCCGCAATCGGCCTCCGCGAGAGGGTGATCCCGCCTAAAGATGATGTATGAAGCTGTTGGGGCTGGCTTATGTTCGCGTCAGGAAGGGCCGGTGTAGGTACGCTGGCCCTCCCTGACACCGCATCGGCGTTGACTACATGCTGCTATTCCAGATGTCGCGGTAGATCATCCACTTACCATTAAGGTTCTTCCACACCGCCATGTACCGTCCGTGGTCCTGGTGCGCGCCGTCCGGTGCCGT
>JAOTWK010000673.1 GCA_029862935.1 Gemmatimonadota bacterium
CCAGCACCGCAACCGCCAGTGCCCGCCCGCCTCGGCCGCGCCAGCGTCTCACAACCGAGCGGGCCAGGGACGCGAGGCCCATGCCCGCCCAGAGTCCCCATACGGAGAAACTCACCAGGAAGAAGTAGTCACGTTCCCGCACTTCGTGCTGGTCGATGCCGGGAAAGAGGTCATAGCGCAAGCTGAACCCCGGCTTGAAGTTCATGTATGCCATGAGCCCCAACCCGGTCGTGAGCCAGAGGACGACGAACAACCACCATGCAGCCCGGTCGGTGCGCCACTGGTCTCGCAAGCCCTTGAGCCCCAGCCCGGTGAACAGGAGAGTGGCGAACGTCCGGATCGGAAAGACGTCGAACAGCCGTCCACCCACCGACTGCGCCCACTGCCAATCGAAGTACTGCAGGTAGTTGAGCAGCTGCAGCCACATGATCGTGAGGCTGCGACCGGGGTTTCCGGGGCCGTGGGGCACGGTGGGGTCGTCGAACGGCGTGCGGACCGGGTACTGCGCGCGGCGAATCACGGCCAGCAGGGATTCCCACGTGGAGGGGTCCGCTTCGTTCAGGACCGGACCCTGCCCCGCCCGGATGTAGAGGAAGAGATAGGTCGTCACCCCGATCGAGGCGATGGCGAGGCTCAGCAGCGCGAAGGGCAGCGCGTGGGCGCCGGCCGCGAATGCCGTAGCGGCAACGAAGCACAGCCCGCCGACAATGATGAGGCTGGTGCTCCCGAGTCCGGTGCCGATGAGGAGCGCCCAGACTCCAGCGAGCACCGCGACCTGGGCCCACTCGGTCTTGCGGTGGAGCGGATCGCGCACCGGGTGCTGCCACACCGTGTAACCGGCAAACACGATCACCGCGGGACCCGCCAAGAGGGCAAGCAAGTGGTTGCCCATCGACGCACCACCAAGGTAGATGATCAAGAGAAGCCAGCGCGCCGCGCGCGGCGAGGGCCGCTCCATCCTCCACATGTGCGCGGCCCAACACAGGCCTGCGATGATGAACGTGGCCACGGCGTAGACTTCGGTCTCGTTGGAATTTTGCCACACGGTAAACGTGAACGCAGCGATGACCACGGCCGCGGCTGCGCCGCTCAGGGCAAGGACCCGTCCGGCGCCTTCCTCGAGATCCGCCATCCGCTGCGCGAGCGTGTGATGGGCAACCAGAAAGAAGAGCCCCGCGCCGAGGGCGCTGAAAAAGGCACTCATCAGATTCAGCCGATACGCCACCTCGCCCACCGGCACCAGCATGCGCCACACATGGCCCAGCATGACGAAGAGCGGCGTGCCCGGCGGGTGTGGGATGCCGAGGATGTGCGCCGCCGCAATCAACTCACCCGCGTCCCAGAACGTGACGGACGGCGCGAGGGTGAGGATGTAGCCGACGAACACCACGAGAAAGGCGGCAAGCGCAGCGAGGTATGGAGGTCGCGGAGCGGTCACGTCGTTCATGAGATGCGGTTCTCGATCCGAGGGCAAAGAATAGACGGTTGACCAGCGTGCGGGGTCACACCGCCGGTTCTCGTTGCGGTGCGTTGTCAGCCATGGCATGGGCCAGCAAGAGCGCGTCGCGCACGGGGCCCGGTTCGTGGACACGGAACAGCCGTGCGCCGCGCTCGTACGCGAGCGCACAAGCCGCTGCCGTGGCCACATCGCGCTGGTCGACGTCGCGTCCGGTCGCGGCACCCAGAAATCGCTTCCGCGACGGCCCGACCAGAATGGGCCGGCCCAGCACGGTGAGAGCGATGAGCTGGTCGAGGACGCGGAGGTTGTCTGCCGTGGCCTTGGCAAACCCGAGTCCCGGATCGACGACCACGCGCTCGAGAAGAATGCCGGATCGAGCCGCGCGTTCGAGGGCCGAGCCGAGTTCCGCGACGATATCCCCGAGAAGCGTATCGCCGTAGTCCGCATGATCGAGGCTGGCCATGTCCGAGACGGTGCCCCGCGAATGCATGAGGATGACTCCTGCCTTGGTGTCCGCCACAACCTTCGCCATGCCCGCATCCAAACGCAGGGCGGAGACATCGTTCACGATGGCGGCCCCGGCCTCGAGCGCGGCTTCGGCGACGTCCGCCTTGAGGGTGTCGACCGAA
>JAOTWK010000114.1 GCA_029862935.1 Gemmatimonadota bacterium
GATCCAGAGTCAGACGTGTTGCCAGTTACACCACGGGGCACCGGTCCTAAGTGGAGCTGAGGGGGCTCGAACCCCTGACCTCCTGGGTGCGATCCAGGCGCTCTCCCAACTGAGCTACAGCCCCAAGACTGACAGTCGGGCGGTCAGGCGGTCGGGCGATCCCGGCCAGCTGCGCGCCCTAGACAATAATACCCTGCCCGGGCCTCTGGGCCCCGGCAGGGTTACATAAACTAGGCCACACTCGAAGTTCTGTAAAGGTTGCGTAGTCTTGCGGTTAGGACCCCTCGCCAGGGAACGGCACGTCTACTCCGAGCCCGTCCTTGGCAACCAGCGTCTCGGGAAAGACCGCGGCAGCTTCCTCTCGCAAGATCTCCGGCGTCGCCGAGTAGCGGGCGGACACATGGGTCAGCACGAGCCGCTTCACGCGCGCCGCTAATGCGACCTGTGCGGCCTCCCGCGCGGTCGCGTGGTCGGTCTCTTTGGCCCGCTCCTGTTCCTCTTGACCGAATGTCGCCTCGTGGACCAGCAGGTCAGCCCCCTCGGCGGCCGCAACGACGGTTTCGCAGGGGCGCGTATCCCCGCTGTAGACAACCAACCGTCCCGGTCGTGGCTGGCCAACCAAGTCATCCGGACCGACCGACCGCGTTGTTACCTGACTGCCCTCCCCTACCTCGAACTCCACGGTCTCTCCGCGATGCAGCCGCCCCCACAACGGGCCTTCAGGCACGCCGAGCGCGCGCGCCTTGTCGGGATCGAAGCGGCCGAGACGCTCGTGCTCTCGGAGCGCGTATCCCACCGCGTCTCGTCCGTGTTGCACGGGGATCACCTCGAGGTCGTACTCGGGTCGCCGAAGCACATCACCCGGATTGAGCTCGTGGATCTCGATCTCGAACGGCGTTCGTTCCACACCCAGCTGCACGGCCTCCCCGAGATATCGTTTGGCCCCGCGCGGCCCGTACAGGTGCAGGGGTTCTTCTCGCCCCTGGAGGCCCAACGTGCGCACGAGTCCGATAACCCCCAAGAAATGATCGGCGTGAAAGTGAGAGACAAAGATCTCGGACAGGGTGAAGCCGACCCCATAGCGCATCATCTGCCGTTGCGTCCCCTCACCGCACTCGAAGAGGAACGTCTCACCTTCGCGCGTGACCGCGATCGACGAGACTCCGCGCTCGACGGTAGGCCGCGCAGCAGATGTTCCGAGAAACGTGAGGGAGAGCATGGGGGAAGCTAACGCGAGATGCGGGATACGGGGTACGGGATACGGTCGGCGGATTGGGCTCTCTTACCGCGTATCGCGTGTCCCGTATCCCGTGCCTATCAGAACACCCTCACGTTGACGTACCGCCCAGGGCGTGCGCGCACATCGTCCAGCAGCAACCTGAGAGATACGAGCACGTTGTGCATGTCCGTATGGAGCGTCGTGTCGGTGAGAGCCCGACCCAGGCTGCCTTCCGGTGACTGCATCAGCTGGATCATCATCGCCAGATTCTGGGCGACGGCCGCCAAGCCCTCGGTCATCTCGCGCACGCCTTCTGCGATCTCGTCCATTTGCGACAAGGACTCGTTGATGGCGGGATTGGAGAGCGTCGAGTCCAACGCCTTGGCAGCGCTTTGAAGCGAGACCAGTGATGCCGCGGCGCTTTCAGCCATCGGGCCGGACCCCAAACGAGCCACGACGTCCATTGCCCGTCCGGTCGCAGCCAGGGTCTGCCGTACTTGCGCTGCGAGTTCCGGAGAGAGCAATTCGCGGGAGCGCTGTAGCACGCGCGTTGCTTCATCGGCCAACTCGGCCGCGCCGGCCGCCAACTCGGTTTCCTGGCGACCCGTGATCATGGCGTCGGACGGTAAGAGCTCTTCCGCCGTCCCCGGCGAGTAGGACACGTACTTGGCACCGAGAAAATCGAGTGACCGAATCGACGCCGCTGCGTCGACGCGCGGTCGAACGCGCTGGTCGACCTCGAGATCCACTTGCACGTGACCCACGTCGTGCAGCGTGACCTTGGCGACACGGCCGACACTGACCCCGGAAATCTGCACGGGATCCCCCGTGGTCAGTCCACTCACGACCGTAAACTCCACCGGGACAATGATCCTGCCGCGGTTCGTGAGTGACTGCCCGGTGAGCCACATCAAGCCGCCAACGAAGACCACGATGGCAGCGAGCACCAGAGCGCCGACGGTGAGTTCCTGTTTGTAGTAAAGATCCATAGCTCTTTCGCCTCAGCGGGCCACGCCAGACCCAAAGTCGCGCTCGAGAAACTGCCGCACGGCTGGGTCCCGACTTTCACGCATCTCATCGGGCGTCCCTACCATACGGATCTGGCCCTCCGCGAGCAACGCCACCCGATCGCCCACCCTGAACGACCCACGGACGTCATGTGAGACAACTATGCCCGTCACCCCCAACTCATCCTGGAGTTTCTGGATCAGCGCATCGATGATATCAGCATTGACCGGATCGAGCCCCGACGTCGGTTCGTCGTATAGGAGATAGTTGGGCTTGCCGGCAATGGCCCGCGCAATGCCGACCCGCTTCCTCATGCCGCCGGAGAGGTCCCCGGGGAACTTCTCCGCGGTTTCGGGCGACAAGTTCACGAGACCCAGACACTCCCGTACCCGCTCTTGGCAGTAACGATGGTCCGACGCCTGCTTCTCGTCCGTAATGCCGAGGCGGATGTTCTCCGCGACGTCCATGGAATCGAACAGCGCGCCAAACTGAAACACATAGCCAATGCGCATGCGCAGCTTGGCGAGCTCCTGTCGCTTGAGCTGCGCGACCGGTTGCTCGTCCACGATCACATCTCCGGCATCCGGATGGATCAGCCCGTTGATGTGCTTGAGCAGCACGCTCTTGCCGACGCCTGACGGTCCCAACAGGGCGACCGTCTGACCGTCGAACACTTCCAAGTCGACGCCGTCCAGCACGACGTTGTCGCCAAATTGCTTATATACGCCCCGAAGCTCGATCATGCTGCCACCCCACCACGCCGCCGCCCCGCGGCAGAAGGAGCAGTGGCGGCAGCAGCGGCAGCACACCCGGCATTCGCGCTACCGCCCTGCCGCCCTGCCACCCTGCCGCCGTATCTTCCACCTTCATGCCTTCCTCCGTCCCTGCCAACTCCCTCTCCTTCAAGCGCCGACTGCTCAAGTGGTTTCGGGCGGTGGGTCGGGACCTGCCGTGGCGAAGAACGCGCGATCCGTATCGCGTGATCGTCTCCGAGTTCATGCTGCAACAGACACAGGTCTCTCGCGTCGTCGATTTCTATGCGCGATTCGTCAGACGGTTCCCCACGGTCGAGGCTCTTGCCAGGGCGCGCCCGCACCGCGTCAGAGAAGCATGGCAGGGACTCGGCTACTACCGTCGGGCGGCACATCTTCATCAATTGGCCCGCACGGTCGTCGACGAACACGACGGAGATATCCCGAGCCGACCGGAACTGCTCACCACTTTGCCGGGCGTCGGACGCTACACGGCCGGTGCCGTGGCCAACTTCGCGTACGAACGACGAGTGCCCGCGGTGGACACCAACGTGGCGAGGGTGCTCAGTCGGGCGTTTGGACGGGTCAGAGGGGGCAGGAGGGGCAGCACTGCTGCGGCGGGGCGGCAGAACGGCAGGCTTGGTCAACACGCCATCTGGGATCTTGCCGCTCGCATCCTGCCGACGCGTGCGCGAACCGCATGGGAGTTCAACCAAGCGCTCATGGACTTGGGCGCGACGGTCTGTACCGCGCGGAACCCGAAATGCTCTCACTGCCCGGTCCAACCCGCTTGCCGGATGGGGAGACGGAGGAGGTGACAAGAGCAATTCGCAGTGACCCGATGCATACGCTCACCGTCCCTTATCGCTTATGCCGTATCCCTTATCCCTGCTCGTCACACCAGCAACACCTGTGACAGGAACGCATCCAGCGCGAGGATCAACACGGAGGCGATGACCACCGCCCCTGTCGTTGCGCGACCGACTCCCTCGGCCCCCTTCTGTGTGTTGAACCCCATGTAGCACGGCACCACCGTGACCGCGAGTCCGAAGAACACAGACTTGATCATCGAGTACCACAAGTCATAGGGCTTGAAGAAATACCGGGCGCCGTACACGAAGTCGTAGTTCGTGATCTCCAAGGTTTGGCGCGCCGCACCCCAGCCGGAAAAGATGCCGATCAGGTCGGCAAAGATCACCAAGACCGGCAACATCAGTGTGCCGGCCACGACACGCGGAATCACCAGATGCGAAATGGGCGAGCGACCAAGGCTCTCCAATGCATCGATCTGCTCGGTGACCCGCATCGTTCCCAGCTCAGCGGCGTAGCGTGCTCCAATGCGACCCGCCAAAATCAGCGCCGTCAGCACCGGGCCCAGCTCCAAGATGATCGACTCGACGATTACGCCGGCCGCGAAGTAAACGGGGATACTCCCTGTGAACTGATACCCCGCCTGAAGCGACGTCACACCCCCAGCGAACGCGGCCGTGAGCAGCACGATGAAGAGCGAACCGACCCCGACGTGCATCGACTGCTCGACCGTGCGCGGAATCCAAATGCGCCACTCGGCCAACCCCCGCACGATCTCGACCATCAGGTAGGAGAAGCGGCCGACATGCGTCGCGATGCGCAGCATAGCCCGGCCGACGTGTCGCGGGATGTCGTAGATCGGCGTCTCCACCGGCATACGATAGGCCTGCGTGAGACGCCAACGTTCTTGTGCGGCCATCAACTCCTAACCTGAATTGGAGGGAACGGCTGGCAATGCCAATCAGAGCACATACCAAGCCAAGAGCGCAATGACCGCAAGGGTCCCGGAGATCACCGTGATCCACGCCGATCGCCTGCGATACATCTCGAACGCGGGCGGCAGCTCGCCTTTACTGGACGGAACGGCGAGCGCTCCCATCCGGGACGCCGTTGGAAGGCCTACGAACAGCACCATGAACCCGGCGAGGAGTCCCGCCACGATCATCACCCACAGCCGCGGCTCACGCATCAGATCACCCAAGCCCTCGGTATCGAGTGACATCGTGAGCACCACGCCAGACCCCAATACGAGGAGAGCGCCGAACCCGATGACCAACGTGTGCAATCGCGCGAGTAGCCGAAACGCGCCGGCCCGGACTTCGACCGATTCCTGCTTCACACCCATCTCGATCATCAGGCCTGCGAGCCCTCCGCCAATCCACATCGCGCATCCCAGCACGTGCGTGAAGAGTAGGAGCGACACCTATTCCGTCTCCTCTGTCACCGGCTGGTGCCGCAGCGGTTGGCGACCGGCAAACCCCGCATCGACTTCGTGCCAGAACGCCACTTCCGGCTCACCAAGTTTCCAGCAGAGCTGGACCTCGCGGTCCCCGAAGCGGCTACGAAAGTCCACCAAGCCACCCTCGAAGCCTTTGAACACGCAACCGACCCCAGAAAGCTCGTTGATGAAGTCGTTGATGCGCTGCGCGTATTGGTCGACTTCCTCACGCAGCGCAAGCTGTTCCTCGGTTTCTCCGTTCTCGCTCGTCACCCCGCCCGCAAGGATCTCGTAACGCTGGATACAGTCCCGCCAGCAATCGTAATCCGCAAGGATATCCTCCACGATCCGGCGTACGTAGGGCAGCGTGGCATTTGCTTCATCGACGGTGAAGTACTTCACCGCAGTCTCGCTCATTGTTGATTCCTCGGTCCTTTCAACGCGTGGTTCACGTACCGATCAGGATCCTCATCAAATGAGCGACACCGAACCCGATGTAGTTGCCAACCGCGTACCCGACGAGTCCTACCGCCACGCCTGGGAGCAGCCGGTCTGCGTAGCCCCTCGCGGTTGCCAGCGCCATGGCGGACGCCGGACCGCCCACATTGGCCTGCGACGCGACGGCGAGTGTCGGCAGATCGAGCCGCAGCACCCGACCGCCCCCGAAAAGTAACAACCCATGCACGAGCACAACGAGCACCGTGAAGTAGAACACGGCCGGGCCAACCCGCAGGATTTCGGAGACCACCGATTGAGCGCCGAGGCTCGCAAGGAAGAGATGTAACAGGTAATTGCCCAAAACTGGGCCGGCGCTCAGCGATTTCACTGCCGGGACCTGGGCAGCGATCAAGGCGATCGTGGTAAGCCACAGGACCTGCGGAATCCCAGTGGTCCGGGCAGCAAGCACTCCGGAGACCCACACCGCGCCAGCTGCCAGCAGGCTGAGCAGCGCAAACTCCTTGAGGGAAAGAGGCCCGCGACTCGACGCGAACTGGTTTACACGGGAGTCGGGCGCCGGAGCAGCTTCCGGCCGCATGCCCTTGCCCCCCTCGCCGTCGGGACCCGGGGATACACGTGGCCACAACGGTGCCAGTACCACGGGAGCTGCAATGCACGCCACCATCCACACAGCCGTGGTGACGTTGTCCGCCGCGACGGCGGCGCTGAAGATGTCCGGGTCTGTCTCGAGCGCCCGGCCCACGGAGACCATGTTGACGCCGCCACCGATGTAGGTGCCGGCATATTGCCCGGCAAGCTTCCAGGTTTCCGGGCCGATGGCGGAGCTGGCCAAGAACCCACCTCCCACGGCGCCAATCGTGGTGCCGACCGCTCCCAACCCGAACGCCGCGAGCATGCGTGGACCTGCCTGCAGCACCGACCGCACATCGACGCCGAGCAGGACGAGCGCGATGCCAAGATTGACTCCCAGTCCACCCAACACGTCGTACGTCTCGGAGCGCAACGGGAGCACGCCCGAATTGGAAAGCACGCCCGCGAGCACGATGGCCACGAGCACCGATCCCAAGGTTCGCGCCGCGGCAAATCGCTTCTCGAGCTCGATCGAGATGACGACGACAAGTGCTAGTGTGAGGAAGACCGGTAGTGGCGCGCTGATCACTCGGCCGCTTTCTGTGGAGCGTGCGTATTGTCTGGTTCAGCGACCAGACCCGACGACCGCAGGGCAATGACGGCTACCCTGTACCCATCTTCGATGTACCGTACGGCGCTCCCGACATCAAAGGTTGCGCCCCGCTCCACCGCCGGCTCCACCAGGATCAGCGGCACCGATTTGTCCCGCCACCGTGCTATTTCCCGATCCGTTTGCGCCGCCATGAGCGTGCGCATGGCCATGTTGTGCGCCCGGAGGAGTGGCAGTGTGTCGTCACTCGCGTCTCCAGACTGCGCCGCAAAGGAGGGACCCACCCGAACGGCGAACACCGCGTCCGGATCGAACTGCCCAGCCACGTCGAGCGGCAGCACCGTACGGAGCCCACCATCGGCCAGAACACGGCCACCGATCTTCACGGGCGGATAGAGCACCGGCAGCGAACACGAAGCCAGCAGGGCGTCCACCAGCGGTACGCCCTCGTCACCTCCGGCGCCAAGCAACACGAGGTCGCCGCGGTCCGTGTCGACGGCCGTCACTGTCAGCGGAACCCTAAGGTCGGCGAAGCGCGTGGCCGGCACCAAGCGCCGGATCGTCTGCTTCAGCCGACGACCCGATAACAGATTTCGGGCATAGGGCCCTTTCAGCAGCGTGGCCGACGGACCCGCCACATCACGGCGCGAGATCGAGAGCATCCGCCGCAGCGCCTCATCATGACTCAGGCCTCCCGCGAAGCATGCTGCGACCACAGCGCCCATCGAGGTCCCCACGTAACGCGCCGGACGAAGACCGGCTTCCTCCATCGCGCGGTGCGCGCCAACGTGAGCAGCCGATTTCGCTCCTCCACCACTCAACACGCAGGCGAGTCGACGAATTTCCATTCAGGACCTCTCGGCCTTTCGCTGCTCGACCCGGAACGTCCGCCGCGTTTGAGCAGCCTGAAAGCGACGTCGCTCTTCATCGGTCTCCGGAACGATCGGCCCGACCGGACGTGGTCGCTCGTGTTCGTCGATGGCCACGAATGTGAGGTAGCAGCTATTGGTATGCCGACGCGTGCCAGATGCGATGTCTTCGGCTTCGATCCGCACACCCACTTCCATGGACGTCCGCCCGACGTAGTTCACGGTGGCCCTGGCGACGACCAATTCGCCGACGTGAATCGGCTCCCGGAATTCGACCTGGTCCACCGAGACCGTCACGCACGGACCGCCTGCATGCCGAATGGCCGCGACGGCCGCTGCCCGATCGACGAGCGAGAGGATGACGCCCCCGAACACGTTGCCCAGCGAGTTGGCCATGTTCGGCATCATCAACTCGGTCATCGTGGTCTCGGAGTAGCTGACCGGTTTCGCTGTGAGATCTGCAGACATGAATCGATCCCCTATTCCAGACTCCTTATCCCTTGTCCCCTATCCCTTGTCCCTCACTAATAGTCCACCGGTCTCAAATAGCTCTCTCCAATGGTTGTACTGCTGAGCATCGCCACGGTCGGGAGACGACGCTTCCAATGGGTCGCGTGCAGCCGCTTACTCACGAGATCGACTTGATCATTGTCGAACCCCATGGTCGCGATCCGCGCTGGCGGCAGGCCACGCAACAACCAGTGGAGGATACGATCAGCGCGATCGTACGAGATTCCGAGATCGCTCTCGTCAGTCTGCCCCTGAATCAGGTCTGCACTTGCCGGTTTTGACACGATTTCCTCGGGCAAGCCGAGGTGCACCGCAAGCTGGATGACCTGCGTCTTGAAGAGATCGCCGAGTGGGTTGACTGGGGGCGCGTCATCACCGTGCCAGGTGAAATACCCCATCAGTCGCTCTGTCTTGTTTCCTGTACCGAGTGGCAACGCACCATGCTTGGCCGAGAGATCGAACAGGGTCACCATGCGCAGCCGGGCCATGACGTTGCCACGCCGCGTCGGATCGGCATCCGGGTCGGCCGCCTCGAGGTACGCATCCACCGCTCCCGAGATGTCCACGGTGATGAGCTCGATACCCAAACTCGATGCCAGCTGCTCCGCGTGAGCGAGGCTGTCGGCGCTCGACGTGCGATACGGCATTCGTACGCCGATCACGTGCTCGGGTCCGAGGGCTCGCGTTGCGAGCGCTGCCGTCACTGAGCTGTCGACGCCACCCGACAGCCCGACGATGCCCGCTGTGAACCCGCGACGTCGCACCACCTCGTCCTGGAGGAACGCGACGAGCCACCGTTCCGTGAGCTCCGGATCGAGTATGAGCGGATCTTCCCGATCCGGCGATGCGACGACCGTTGCAGCCGCCGCAATCGGCGGTTCCGCGATCCCAACACCGGTTTCGCTGAGGTCGGGCGCGACCGGAGACGGGGTGATCTGCCGCGACTCCAGCAAGTTCAGAAATTGTGTCTCCAGATCGGCGAGTAGCGGCTGCTCGAATCGGGCCCGGGTGATTTCGTCATGCTCGAGCGTTGCCGTCAACAGCGCCTCCTCGAACAACGGTCCTCTCACGACGACCTCA
>JAOTWK010000674.1 GCA_029862935.1 Gemmatimonadota bacterium
CGGCACAGGCGGCAGCTTCACGTATGCGGGCGGCATCCCCAGCTGTAACCAGTGCCACAGCGCTCAGGGAGCGCTGGTGGAGCAGTTCAGCGAAGATGTCGAGTATCTCGAAAAGGATGGTACGCCCCTACCGGTCACCTGCATCGTCTGCCACGATCCGCACTCCGATACGTATGACGCACAGCTACGTGCCCCCTTGTCGGGATTCCTCACGAACAACCTCTGCATCAAGTGCCACAATCGGCGCACGGTGCCGAGTGATGGATTCCGCGGTCCCCATGCGGCCCAAGGCCCGCTGGTGCTGGGTCAGGCCATCGCCTGGTGGCCGCCCGGGTTCTCTTGGCTGGAGGGTCTCACGGCGAGTCATGGGGATCCGGACGTGAATCCCCGGCTCTGCGGCACGTGTCACGTGGAGATGTTCGAGATTACGGATCCCGCGACCGGCGACTTCGTGTTCCAGAGCGTCGGGCATCTGTTCGAAGCCATTCCGTGCGTCGACGCCGAAGGCATTCCGGTCGGCGGTACTTGCACCAACGACCAGCGTCGGTTCGACGCCTGCGCCGGTTGCCATGGTTCGGCAGCGGCAGGCAGGGCGATCTTCGAGAGCTTCCAGGCCGAGCTCGATCTCTTGCTCATGCAGATGTGGACCGACACTGATAGCGACGGCGTCCTCGAGACCACGGACACGGGCATTCTCCCGCAGATCATTGCACTGCGTGGTGGGAAAGAGCTCGACCGCACCGATACGCTGTTCACCTTCGCGGAGGGCGCGCTCTACAATGCGCAAATCGCGGCCACGCATACCCAGGACCAAGTGCTGGACGGGCGGGTGGTGGTAGCACCGGGCGATACGGCGCGCTTTAACGGGCACTTCACCAGTGGGAACGGAGTGCATAACCCGCCGTTCCTCGAGGCGCTGCTCAAGGCGTCGATCCAGGGTGCGGCCGATTACTATGGCATCGTGCTCCCGGCGGAACTGGACCTCACGCTCCCGCAGCTGGCGGAGGCGCGCCGTCCATGACCCGTGCGGGCCCTGCCCGCTTGCTGAGGAGGCACTGGGAGTTCCGGTCGGCCCCGCTTTCGTGACGGCGGGGCCGTTCCATGAGTGGCTGTGGGCGGAGCTTTTGACGGTGAGCGGGTTATTTTGTACCTGGTGGAGCGCGTGTCGAGCGTTACGGGGATGGATCCGGGAGTAGAATGGCAGAGGAACGGAGTCGGCTGGTAGGGCTGGGATTCAACGAGCTGCTGCTCGGCGCAGTGATCACGTTGATCGGTGCCGGGATCGTGGGTGGCGTCGCCCTGTACGTGTTGCCCGGTGAGCACCTCGAACTCCCCGAGTTTCAGCCTGCCATCGCCGTGGCGCGCCAGGCGGACTTTCCGGTCGGGGCGAGCCGCCTCGTCCGGTGGGGTGAGCGTCCCGTGCTCGTCGTCCGCCCGGAGGAATCCCGCTACTTCGCCCTCCAGGGATACGGCCCCAACGATGGATGCCTCCTGCGGTGGGAGCCGGAAGGGTCGCGCATCATGTCGCCCTGCACCTACGTGGTTTACGACGTTCACGGAAACGTCGTCACGGGGCTCACCAGGGCACCGCTCATGCGGTATCCGGTGTTCGTCCGCGATGGCATCATCTACGTAGCGGAGTCCTGAGATGGCTCGGCGTCGCATCATTCCGGCAATACGCACCTGGCTGTCGCAAACCTGGGGCGACTTCGTGTCGAGCGTGGACGCGGGGTTGCTCGGGATGGTCCGGTTCGTGGGACTGATTTACGGACCGATCGATCGCCGTCTGCCCATCAACGAGGCATGGCGCAAGGCCCTGCAATATCGATTGCCGAGTCACGTCGGATGGCGCCATATGTTCGGCGGGATCAGCTACCTCCTGCTCATCATTTTGGTGATGACGGGCGTCCTCCTGGCGTTGTATTACCGACCCTCGGTCGAAGAGGCCTACCCGAGTATTCAGCACATCGTCTCCAAGGTCCGATTTGGGTGGCTGATCCGCGATCTCCATGTATGGGCGGCGAGCCTGATCATCATCGCGGTTCTGGCGCATATGGGACGGGTCTTTTTCGAGGCTGCCTACA
>JAOTWK010000004.1 GCA_029862935.1 Gemmatimonadota bacterium
AATAGCGTATTTCGTCTTGTCTAATGGGGCTGTCGCAGCTGCTGTCGCACTGAGCACTAGGAGTGGTTTGGGTGACGCTTGGGGTCAGATCATTGGCAGGGGCGGCTTTTTGCAGGACATACTATCCAGTTCCCTTTCGCCGCTGCTTGCCTTCGTACTTATTCACCTGCAACTGCTCGGGTTGATACTAGTCATCGTGCCTCTGTTCTTTGTGAGGCATGCGCTGCACGCCAACCTCCAGCTTGAACAGGCAAATCGAGAGCTGTTAGAGCTGATGGTGAAGTCTATCGAGGCTCGCGACAAGTATACTTCTGGCCATTCCGTTCGAGTTTCGAGCTATGCGAAGGCTATTTGCAGGGCTCTCGGACTGCCGGCAAAAGAGATGGAGCAAATCGGGACGGCTGCCTTGCTTCATGACGTCGGCAAGATCTACGAGGAGTTTGGTCCAATTCTTCGCAAACACTCACACCTTAGTGCCGAGGAGCGGTTGCTGATTCGAACCCACCCAGCACGCAGCGGTGAACTGATAGGTACCATCTCTGGCCTTCGCGGCTACGTAGAGAGATGTGTGAGAGCGCACCATGAGAACTACGATGGTGGCGGCTATCCTGATGGGCTTGCCGGAGATGAAATACCGCTCGGCGCACGGATAATCATGGTTGCCGATACCGCTGACGCCATGATGACAGATCGGCCATACCGTGCCGCTCTCAGTTATGAAGAGATGCTGTTGGAACTTGAAGCGAAGTCCGGTGCTCAGTTTGACCCGATGGTTGTCGAGGCATTTCGTCAGAGCACGGCGATCCGGCGACTCCTGGAGGAGCGTCAACAACTTTTGGAACGGACCTCTGCTGACAAGCTGGAAAAGACCGTATCACTAGTTGGGCGCTAGATTCTCCGTTCTTTCTTGGCGGGAGGTTGCCCGGATAGGTGTTAACGGCAACGAGGTGGGCAACCGCACCATAGATGCCTCTTTCGATCAATCGCTGCGCCGCTGCAGAGCCAGACGGAGCGCGGTGCTCCTGCAACTCAATCCAATCGCTGAACGCTGCCAGCTCCAAGTGCTGAGACTCCCTCAGTGCGGCATGGCTTTGTTCCCCTTTCTCGATCGTTTGTACCATCGCATCATATCCGCGAGTAGCCCAAAGAAAATGCCTGCGCACTCGCTCAAAATCAGCGACGGTCGGAGGGTTGATCGAATGTTTCCTTGCTGTCGCAATTGCCTCCTCAGCCCACGCCCAGGCCGAACTGTAAGTACCCTTAGCGATATCCAGATTCGCCATCGCAACAAGCACAGTTACGTTGAGACTCTGTATCTGGGTGTGCTGAGCCAACTCAAGCGCTTCCGCGAGGAAGTCAGAGGCTTCCGGGAAGCTACCAATAGTCACGGCTAGGCTAGATGCATTGGCGAGGAGCATGATATCTCGTGCTGGCATCGGTACTGCTCGAGAGATTTGGAACGCTCTTCTCCGCGCGCTGACAGCCTCTTCGAAACAGCCAAGGTCTTCAAACAGCACTGCCAAGTTGTCCCAGAGAATCCGTTCCCCGTGAAGGTCGCCGATCTGTGAGGCAAGAGCGACAGCTTCCTCAAAACTGGTAATTGCTCCACTCCATTCGCCGATACTTGTTTGGCACATGCCGAGTCCGTTCAGTGCGCGACGGAGTTCGGTGTCTCTGGAATCGGCTCGGAAGTGTGCCGCCGCCCGAGAAAAGCTGTGCGCAGCTTCCCGTGGTCTACCCAACGCCATTAGGCAGAAGGCGTCTGCAACTGTCGCGCTCGCGCGGATGTGGCTGTCACTTGCCCGCTCAGCCATTGCGGCAGCCGTAGTCTGGATACTCTCGATCACATTCCAGTCAGCGTCCCCCGATGCGACCTCCGCACTCACCAGAAGGCTGCGAAGAATCTGTTCTTCATCTTGAAGTCTTTCTGCCGCTCTGAGGGCATCGCGTGCGACGGCAGCTGCTTGCCCTAGGTCGGTGAGGCCACCTCGTTGCAGAGCCTCTGCTCGGAGCACAAGGCTCCTTGTTACCTGCTCCGATGTAGAGCAATGCCCGTCAACGCGATCAAGTGTCTGTAGAGCATCCGTGTGTTTGCCTTGTGCCAGAGCGGCCTCGGCCAAGAGGATTCTCAGTTCGGTGCTGGTGGGCTGGGGAGTTGACGTGAAGAACTGTGTAATGGCAAGCTCAGCTTCTCTGGGGGCGCCTCGCTGAATTGCCTCCCGAGCACCTCGCGCTAGGCATCTGGCCGCATCTGCCGCCATTCCTGCGGTTTGCAGGTGATATGCGCCCTCGAGTCCGTATCGGAAGTTGCCTGGGGCCACACGTGCGCTCCACTGCATTCCGATTTGCGAGTGGTAGAACCATCTGGTCTCACGCGACATGTTGCCATAGATGAACTCTCGGTGCAGCTGGTTCTTAAATGACAATCCGTGATCGCAGACACGAATGATCCCGCGCTCGACGAGTTGTAGCGCGAACTTGGCAGTGATCGCGAAACTGTGTCCCAGGAGTGTGCGGATTTCCATCAACGAAAGCTCACGCTTTGACACTGCAAGTAGATTGACGATTTGCTCCGACATGCTGTCCAACCCCTGATACTGACGCTCGAAGGCCTTTCGTATCATTTCAGGCGGAGACCAAGCGTCAGGTGCTCGTTGTCCTCGCAATCGAGCGCCCGCGAGCGACTGAACGCCGTTACGTATCCAATCTGACAACAGCATTTCTGCTATGTAAGGATTGCCGGCGGACAATTCCGTGAGCTCATCTATGATCTCGAGGGGAATGTCGCTCTCTCCGTTCGCCATCTCTTCAATGGCCAGACGCATCATATTCGGGGCGAGCAGTGGCAACGCGACGGCTTCGCTCCAGGGTAGAAGAGCAGCTCCTTCGCTCGGTGACGATGTTAGACTTCGTGTGGCAGTTGTGGGTGCAGAGGCCACGACTAGGAGAGGCAGCTTCTGGGCTCGATGGAGGAGCACATGAAGCACGTCGCGGCTAGCTGGGTCGAGATTTCCGATGTCGTCGATTACAAGCAGGACTGGATGTTCTTCTGTGGCAGCACGGCTCATGCGAAGAATTGCTTCTCCAATTCTGATGCGCACTGACTCTGCTGGCACGGGCGGCGCTTCCGGGATCCCCGGGTACGCCGCGCGAAGACCAGGACTCACGCGACTCGCCTCTGCCAGCCATCGGGGATCCGTGCCGCTCACCGCCGGATCGCGGCTCAGTACCTGGATGAGATCGGAGACCGCCGCAAACGGGATGGTGCGGCCGATCTCCTGACACGCGACCTCCAACGCCGTCCCGCCCCGGGCGCTCACCGACATCGCAAACCGGCGAAGAAGCGAGCTCTTACCGATTCCCACTGGACCGGCCACGAGACACGTGACCAGCTCGCCGCGGGAAGCCTCGTTCCACAGCGCCTCCAACCGCGCCAGTTCGGCTTCCCTCCCAACGAACACCTCGGCACGGGCGAGCCGACGCGTGGCTTCCACCGGCAGACCACTGGGCGGCCGGATCGTGCCGGCCTCGATGCGCCGTAATAGCCGCAAGAGGTCCGGCGGGGGCTGTCCGCCAACCTCCGACTCGAACCGCGCGCAGTACGAACGAATCAGGCGACACGTCCCGGCGGTATCACTCTCCTGCAATAGCTGTTCGGCCAACGCATGGATCGCCGCCGAGCTCAACGGATCCACCCGGTAGAGCTGCGCCGCCCGCTCGTACACACGGTTCACGTCCCCCCGCGTGCGGGCCTCGACCATCTGCCGAGCGAGCACTCCCCGCACTTCGCGAAGACAGCGCTGGCGCACGCCGTCCACCCAGTGGCCGAAATCGGGACTGCCTGCCCGGTCGAGCTCCTCCAGCGGACGCTCGACCGCGACGGATCCGGGATCGGCACGGTCGAGGCCATCCAAGTCGGTCGTGACCGCCCGCAGGAGCTGCACGGTGTGCCTGTCCCGTGTCACCGCGTCGGGTCCCAGTCTCGCCCGGATGCTGGTCAGTGCCTGAGACAGGGAATGCCGCCCCCGCTGAGGCTCCACCGCGGGCCAGAAGAACTCCAATAACAAGTCCCGCGGGGCCGGACGCTGACGCGTCTCCAACACCAGGTAGACGAGGAGAGCCAGCTGCTTCTTCGTCCGGAACGAGAGCGGCTGACCGTCCCCGTCGACCAGGACCGGGGGGCCAAACAGCCGAAGATGTCGATTCATTAGAGGGTGTCGCTGTTACGTACCGTCATAATGGGAGAGGCTACTCAACGAATTTTCAACACATTGTCAGTAAACAACTTATATGGATCTTCAGCCGTGTTTTTCGGGGGGGCGGACTCAACTCTCAACATGTTGCGCGGTCTTCCTGCCCGCAACAGCTGCACTGAACGGCCTCTTCCGGTACGTTCTCAGGCAGCGAAAGGACAGATGCATGCCTTCCTGCAGGTGGAGTCTGACCCTCATTGTGTGGAGCATCGTCGGCACCGTGGTCGCCTGCTCGCAGCCGGACGTGATCCCGGCACTCGAGTCCCAATCGAGTGGTACCGGCGTGCGACTGCAGGCCGTGAGTGCCGTGAGCGACCAGATCGTGTGGGTGGGTGGCGTCGGCGGGACCTTCGCGCGAACGGTCGACGGTGGTCATACGTGGGTTGCGGGCATCGTGCCGGACGCAGACTCCCTGCAGTTTCGAGATGTGCACGGCGTCGACGCGATGACGGCATATCTCCTGAGCGCGGGTCCCGGAACGCAGTCGCGTATCTACAAGACGACCGACGGCGGGAAAGGCTGGACGCTGCAGTTCGTGAATCAGCAGCCGCACGCCTTCTTCGACTGCATGGGCTTCTGGGATGCCACAACGGGAGTGGCGTTCAGTGATGCCGTCGACGGTAAGATGCTGATCATGAGAACCGTTGACGGAGAACACTGGGAACCGCTTCCGGCCGACCGACTCCCGACTCCCCTGCCCGGTGAGGGTGGATTCGCGGCGAGTGGGACCTGCCTCGTCACCTTCGGGGACAGCCTCGGGTGGATTGGAACGGGCGCCGCGCCGATTGCGCGCGTGCTGCAAACACTCAATCGAGGCGCGACCTGGTCTGCCGTGACGACTCCGATGCCCGCCGGCGAGATGGCTGGCATCACGTCGGTGAGCTTCCGCTCTGCTCGTGTGGGAATGGCCGTCGGAGGGCTCATCGGCCAACCTGACGATCAGTCGGACAACGTCGCGGTTACTGCCGATGGTGGCACGACATGGACCCTCGGCGCGCGGCCGACGTTCCCGGGCGCGGCGTATGGCACCAGCTATGTACCCGGTGCCATGACACCCACCGTGGTGACGGTCGGACCTGGTGGTGCCAGCTATTCGCTGAACGATGGAGCCACGTGGTCCGTGTTGGACACACTCGATTACTGGGGGATCGGTTTCGCGCAGCGGGTCGGTTGGCTCGTGGGACCGGCCGGCCGGATTACGAAGGTCCTTTTCTAGAGGAGACGAGGGTCCATGAACCAAGCCACGCGGCTGCACGTCTACGAAGAGTTGATGCTCCTCGCCCTCCGCGATAAGGAAGGCACGATCCACTTCGGGGCCAACTATCTCTACGCCCTGGGCGGGGCGCTCCTCGCCGAGCTCTTGCTCGAGAAGCGCATTGAAATCGAGGACGAGAAGAAGAAGTTCGTGGTCGCCAAGCGGGGCGAAAAGCTCGGCGATCCCTTGCTCGAAGAGTGCCTCGAGCGCATTGCCACAGCCAAACGGCGCGCGCCCATGAGAAGCTGGGTGACCCGGTTCGCGGGCATCAAGCAGCTCAAGCATCGGGTAGCACAACAGCTCTGCGACCGAGGCATCCTGAAAGCCGATGAGGACAAGGTGCTGCTTATCTTCACGCGAAAGATCTACCCGGAACGCGATCCCACAGTCGAACGGGAGATCGTGGCACGGCTCAAGAGCGCCATCTTCACGTACACCACCGAAGTCGACCCACGCACCGTCGTGCTCATTGCGCTGGCCCATCCCACGGGACTCCTCAGAGGGGCCTTTGACAGGAAGAAGCTCAAAGACCGCAAGAAGCGGCTCGATCAGATTGTGGCCGGCAACATCCTGGGGCAGACGACCAAGGAAGTGATGGAGGCCGTGCAGGCAGCGGTCGCCGCAGCCGCCGTCGCGGTGACCGTTGCCACGACGACGTCGCACTAGCTCGCGTCGCAAGCGCTGGGCGCGCCGAGTGTGGGGGGCGCTCGCCATCGTGGCAGCGATTGCCGTTGTGGCGCTTGTCTATGTTGCCGCAACCTGGCCCGACGTGGGGTCGCTTGCCAACACCAATCCCACAACGACCGCGTTCATCGAGCGGTACCGTGCATCCCAACGGGAACAGGGTCTCCCAGATCGTGTCGCGTGGGAGTGGGTGGGAACGTCAGTAGTCTCTCCACACCTCAAGCGCGCCGTCGTGTCGGCCGAAGACATGGAGTTCTTCCAGCACAACGGCTTCTCGAAGGCCGAGCTTCAGGCGGCGCTCAAAGAAGCGTTGGAATCCGGAGAGGCTCCGCGTGGTGCGTCCACGATCACCCAGCAGCTTGCCAAGAATCTCTGGCTGTCACCGTCACGAACGGTCTTGCGAAAGCTCAAGGAGGCGATGCTCACGTGGCAGCTCGAGCGTCATTTGACGAAGCGGCGCATCCTCGAGCTGTATCTCAACGTCGTGGAGTTCGGACCGGGCGTCTACGGTGCCGAGGCCGCCGCACAGCGCTACTTCGGTGCGCCTGCTAGCGCTCTCTCGGAACACGAGGCGGCACAGCTCGCGGCTGGGCTGCCTCGGCCACGGCGGTGGCATCCCGGTGTGGATAGCCCGTACTACCGCTCGTACATCGAAGAAATCCAGCGCCGAATGGACGTGGCGGAGTTCCTGTGGCGATACGTAGGTGGGGAGAGAACCAGCCCGCCAGCCCCCTGATACGAGAATCTCAAGGAGTGAGGTTTGTGTGTCAGGCCGTATCCCAGCGACCCTGGTCGATGAGCGCCTGACAGACGTCTTCGGTGGACCGGCCAGCAGCCTCAGCGGCGAAGTTGATTACCACACGATGCCGCAGGACGGCCAGTGCGATCGACCGCACGTCATCGATATCGGCCATGGGGCGACCATCCAGGGCCGCTTGCGCCTTGGCACCCAACACGAGGTACTGTGACGCCCTGGGTCCTGCGCCCCAGGCGACATACTCGCGGATGAATTCTGGCGCCTCGTCATCCGGCCTCGTTGCCCGCGCGAGATTCACGGCCGCACGGACCACGGGTTTGGGTGCTGGAATCCGCCGCACCAAATGCTGTACCTCCGAGAGCTCTGCTCCGGTGAGCACCGCTTCGACAGGACGGGCATCATCGCCAGTCGTCGTCTCAACGATCCGTTCTTCGTCATCGCGGTTGGGATACCGGATCGCGATCTCCAGCATGAACCGGTCGAGTTGCGCTTCGGGCAACGGATAGGTGCCCTCCTGCTCGATGGGATTCTGCGTGGCCAGTACGAAGAACGGGGCCGGGAGCTGATAGGTCTGCCCTGCGGCTGTCACTTCATGCTCTTGCATTGCCTGGAGGAGGGCGGCCTGCGTCTTCGGAGGCGTGCGATTGATCTCGTCCGCCAAGATGATGTTGGCGAATATGGGTCCGTGCACGAATCGGAAGTTGCGTTTCCCAGTGGCGAGATCCTCCTCGATGATCTCCGTTCCCGTGATATCACTCGGCATGAGGTCGGGGGTGAACTGAATTCGCGAAAACGCGAGATCCAAGGCATCGGCGATGGTCGACACCATGAGCGTCTTGCCTAGGCCAGGCACGCCCATGAGAAGCGCGTGGCCACCGGATACGATGGCGGTTAGGATGCCACGCAGCACTTCGTCCTGCCCCACGATACGCTGGCGTATCTGGGCAAGGAGGCGGTCCTTGGCCTCGCCGAGCCGTTGCAGCAGCTCGACGTCTCGGTCCTGAGAGTCCGTCTGTGTTGGTGATGCGCTCACGTTACTCCCCAGAACAGCCTTCAGCCTTCGGCCGTCAGCCATTTGCTGACCCGCCGCCCACCGCCGCCCGTCGTCCCAGTCGTCTCAGTCGTCCTTGTCGTCGGTGCCCCTCCTGCCCCCTCTGCCCCCTCTCCTTCACGCCCCGAATCGTACCCGAGAAACACGTGTGCAGCCACCTCCACTCCCGTGTTGCGGTTTCGGTCGCACCAAGTACATTTCGGGCGCTTATGACCCCTGTGAGCGCCCCACGCCGGAGCATGGTGTACGTCTATCGTTACTCCGGTCTGGGATGCGCGTTTGCCGGTGGGGTGCTGGTTTTCATGGCGGGAGGGTGGTTCCTCGATCGGTGGCTCGGGCTTTTCCCCCTTTTCATGGTGCTGGGCGCACTGGTTGGTGCGACGCTCAGCACAGTGAGTATCTATCGTCGACTTCAGATTGGTCAGAAGAGCGGCGATAACCAGGAGGGTGGGGGGGCGTGACGGACCTGGTATCGGGATTGGCGCTCACCGGCCTTATGACGGGAATCGTGTGGTTGATATGGGGCACGGCAGGAGTGCCCGCCGCGGCGGGCTTCGGCCTGCTGGCCGCGGTGCTCCACGGGGCGGCTGTGGCGCTCTTGAAACCAGCGCTCCGGGGCCCGGTCAAGCGGCTGATGGCACGCTGGGCGATGGGGATGGGTCTCCGCATGGTTGGCGTGCTGGTGTTCGCGGTGGTGGTGTTCACGCAGCGGGAGTCTGTACCGCCGCTCCCCGCCGCAGTCGGCTACATCGGGGTGCTGTTGCCACTCCTGTTCAGTGAAATGCGATTGCTTCGATGATCCAGCATCAAGAAGAAGTCGATATCGGCGAACTGCTCATGCATCACACGGCTGATGCATACGCACTGGACTTCTCGCCTTTGTTCCACTGGGAGTACGGTAAGTTCATCCCGGACATTCACGTCGCTGGTATCACCATCAACATGACCCCCTCCAAGCACGCCATCTACATGGTGTTTGCGGCGCTGTTGGTGTTCCTGACGATGTGGATCGCCGGCCGACGCTTGGAACGTCAGCGGGCGGGCGAGAAAGCTCCCAGGGGGTTTGCCAATGCGGTCGAGTCATTGGTGCTCTGGGTCCGGAACGATGTCGCAATCGCGAACATCGGTCATGAGGGTAAGCAGTACGCGCCGTACATCATGGCGCTGTTCTTCTTCCTCCTGTATTGCAATCTCCTGGGCCTGCTCCCGTGGGGTGCAAGTCCCACCGGTAACGTTGCGGTCACAGGGGCGATGGCGATTCTCTCGCTGTTCCTGATCGAGATGAGCGGGATCGTCAAGCTGGGGTTCCGCGGCTACATGAAGACCATCTTCCCACCCGCACCCGGAATGAGTGGAGCCGGCGCGCTCGCTATCTCGGTGGCGATGGCGCCGATCGAGATCATTGGGAAGCTGGTGAAGCCGTTTGCGCTCTGCGTACGACTCTTCGGGAACATGACGGCGGGCCATTTCGTCATTTTGGCGTTGTTCGGCATGATCTTCCTCTTTGGTCACCTAACGCTGTGGAACTGGGCGATCGGCATCGGCTCGGCGACGTTGGTGCTCGGGGTCATGCTGCTGGAGATCATCGTGGCGTTTGTGCAGGCATACGTCTTTACACTCATCACCGCCGTGTTGGTCGGGGTAATTCTGCATGAGCACTAGGAGGAGATGAGCAGGGGCAGAGGGGGCAGGAGGGGTAGAGGAGGGGCAGCAGTCGTCTTTGTCGTCCACGTCGTCACAGTCGTCGGGGTGGTGACAGGACAGAGGGGCTGCTGCAGCAGCTCTGGGAGCGGTCTCCGCGCTTGACGCTGCTCCCACACGTACCCGGTCACGGTGATCGGGGAAACCTGCTGGCCCAAGGGCCGTTGGCAGGTCGCCGGAAGAGCGCCGTTCAGGGAGAAGCGGCGACTCGCACCGGAAGCGCACCGAGAGTGACAGGTTCTCCCACGATTTGAATGGAGCACAGGGGACTATGATCAACATGCTTGCAGCAATGCTCGTACAGGCTGAACCGGCGGCTGCCGCGTCAGGTGAAGCGCTCGCGGTAGTCGGCGTCGGCCTCGGCATCGGCCTGGCACTCCTGGGTGCCGGACTCGGATTGGGCTGGATTGGCTCGCAGACGGCTCAGGCCATTGCGCGTCAACCGGCGGCAGCGAACGACATTCGTGGCACCTCGCTGCTGATTGCGTTCCTCATGGAGGGAGCGACGATCATCGCGATCATCATGTCGCTCGTAGCCAAGATCGTCTGAGCCCAACATGACACTCTCTTTCCTGGCAGTGATCGCTGATGAGGCTGCAGGAGGGCTCGGCGGGCCGTTTGCGATCGAGCCCGGCCTCATCATCTGGACGTGGATCGTGTTCATCGCGCTGTTCTTTCTGCTGCGCAAGTACGCGTGGCCGCCGATCGTACGGCTCACAGAAGAGCGCGAACGTACCATCGCCAAGCAGATCGCAAGCGCCGAAGGGGCGAATCTGAAGGCGCAGACGGCCTTGGAGGAACACCAGAAGTTGCTGGCCGGTGCCAAGGAGCAGGCCCAGGCGCTCATCAACGAGGCAAAAGGCGTTGCCCAGAAGGAGCGGGAGCAGCTGCTCGCGAAAGCGCAGCAGGAGCATGAGCGCATCCTGGAACGGGCCAAGCGGGAAATCGAGGCCGAACGCGATCGAGCCGTGGGTCATCTGCGACGGGAAGCGGTCGATTTGTCTCTGGCAGCAGCGTCCAAGTTGATACGGCAGCGACTCGACTCTGAGGCGGACCGAAAGATCGTGGAGGAGTACATCGGATCGCTGGAGCGTGACGTCAAATGAGAGATCCGACGATCGCTCGCAATTACGCCGACGCGCTGTTCGAAGCAGGCGAGCAGTTGGACCAGACGGAACGCTTTGCCGACTTGATGGAAGGATTGGCAACGGCGATGCTCACCGAACCGGCGATCCGCGTCGCACTCGAGTCGCCACGCGTACCGAAACCCACGAAGCAGGGTCTGTTGGAGCAGGCACTGCGCGAGTACGCCCCACCCCAGTTCTTGCGGTTCTTAGGCGCTGTCATCAAGCGGGGACGCCAGGAGCTCCTGCCGATCATCAGCGATGAGTACACGGCACTCGTCGATGAGAAGTTCAATCGACTTCGAGCAGGCGTCACGCTGGCGCGAAAACCCGACAAAGCGCTCCAAGAGACGGTGCGCACCCGGCTCAGTGAGGCGACGGGCAAAGAGGTCATTCCGCATTTTCGCACCGACCCTTCCATTCTCGGCGGGGTGGTCCTGAGAATCGGCGATCGCATCATTGATGGTTCGCTCCGCCGGCAGATGCTGACACTCAAGCGGCAGTTGTTGATGAAATAGGGCGATGGGAGGGCGATGAGAGGACAACGGGAGCCCCGGGATGCTGACTCCGGGGTTCCTGCGTTTTCAGGGGCGGTAAATTCTCAGAAGGAGAAGGACATGGCTGAAAGAGTCGGATTCATCGGTCTTGGTGCAATCGGCCGACCGATGGCTGTCCACGTGGCTCGCACGTTCAAGACCGTTGTATGGAACCGAACCCGAGTGCACGCTGAAAAGTTCGCGGCTGTGGAAGGCGCGGCTGTTGCTGCCAACCCTGCGGCACTCGCCGACGAAGTGGACGTCGTTGTCACGTGTCTGCCCACGTCGACCGAAGTGCGCGAAGTCATCGAGAGCATCGCGGGGGCGTGGAGAGAAGGGCAACTACTGATTGACACGACATCCGGGGATCCGGCCGCGTCCCGCGCGCTCGCTCAGTGGCTGGGGGGTCGTGGCGTTGGATTCGTCGATGCACCGGTAAGCGGTGGGACGAGTGGCGCGGAGGCCAGATCGCTCACGACGATGCTGGGCGGGGAAGACCGATGGGTATCGCGCGCCCGTCCCATCGTCGACACGTTCGCTGGCAAGGTCGTTCACGTCGGGCCCGTCGGCACGGGTCACGCCTTGAAAGCACTCAATCAGGTTCTCTTGGCCATCAACATCCAGGCTGCCGGCGAGGCGCTCGCGGCACTCGTGAAACTCGGCGTGTCGGGTCAGACCGCGTTGGACGTGATCAATGCGTCTAGCGGACGATCCAACGTGACGGAGAACTTGATCCCCCAGCGAGTGTTGACGCGTGCGTGGCCTCGCACGTTTCGTCTCGCCCTCCTGGACAAGGACGTGGGCATCGCGCTCAAGGTGTTGCAGGATTCCGACGTTCCGTCAGACGCCACGAGGGTTGCCAAGGCAGTTTTTGCCAAGGGGCGTAAGGCCCTCGGCGAGGAGGCGGATCACGTCGAGCTGATCAAGGAGATCGAGCGGGCAGCGGGAGTGGAGATAACCTAACGACGACTAACGCAGTGTCGTCAGAGTCGTCTCCGTCGTCTAGGTCGTCTTAGTCGATCTTGAGCTGCTCCAATCAGAACTGAACGTCCGGTACCTCCGCCGCCCCCGCCTCCGCCTCGAAGTATTCGTGGGAACCGGCACCGATCACCTTGGCCGTCAGCACTTGGGGGAATCGCCGGATATACGCGTTGTATTCCCGCACCGAGGCGTTGTAGTCTTGCCGTGCAGTGGAGATGCGGTTCTCGGTTCCTTCCAACTGGTCCTGCAGCATCCGGAAGTTTTCGTTGGACTGGATCTCGGGGTTATCCTCGGCAATGGCGATGAGGCGGCCGAGTGCTGTGGTGAGTGTCTGATTGGCAGCGGCCATCGCCGCCAGGTCGCCGCTCTCGATGGCGCCACCCAGTTGCGCACGGGCGGAGGTCACCCGATCGAAGATCTCGAGCTCCTGGGCGGCGAACCCCTTGACTGTGTTGACCAGATTGGGAACGAGGTCGGCGCGTCGTTGGAGTTGCACCTCGATCTGACCTTTGAACGCGTTGACTTCCTCATCCAACGTCTGGATACGGTTATAGCCGCACCCTGACGTCAGGACCGTGGTGGCCGCGATGAGCATCCATGCCTTGTTCATGCGTGTACTCCCTTGAGTCGTTGCTTAGTTCACGTTCGTCGCGTCGAACCGATCGACAAACTCTACGAGCCGCTCGATTTGTGCGAGATAGTTGTCGCCGATGGGGTCGTACGCTTTGAGACGGGGCACGTTGTGGCCCACCAATTTGTCCACCACCCAATCGAACGCTCCCGCGTCCAGGTGTGCGACATCCGCCGTTTCATGCACGAGGGTTTTGGGCGTCTGTGGGGGCACGCGCCCCGTCAAACGCAGCACGGCCCGGAATAGGACGAAAAACGTCCCGGCGGAGTCGAGGAGAAGGTCTTCGAGCGCCTTTCCCTTGGCAGCGGCCGCCACGAACTCGGTTCTGAGCCTGAGGAGCTTCCCGCGTGTCTCGCGTTCGAGCTCACGACGGAGGTCGTCCCGAGTGGTGGTGACCCCCTCGAAGGGGTCCCGGCCACGCAGAATTCGATGGGCCTCCCGCATATCCTCGATCTCAATGGGGAACACGTCCGTGCTCGAACGCCAGCCCTGTTCGGCAAACACGAGCGGTGAGGGGTTTCCTCTCTTCGACCAGTCGGCGATCTGCTCTTCGATGGGTCGCAACGCTCGGGGGCTGGCGTCTCGCAAGATGAGCAGCGTCGTGAGCGCCTGATCGCCTTCGCGGGTGTCGTGCCGCACGGCTGGGCCGTACAGACAGAACGACACGAGGTTGTCTCCCAGTCGGGACTCGAGTTCCGCCGCGAACTGCTCGACTCTCGTGTTGGGATCGCTTGCCATTCAAAAACTCCCCGAGGCACCGCCTCCGCCGAATCCACCACCACCTCCGAACCCACCGAACCCGCCACCGCCAAAGCCACCGCCACCGAACCCGCCGCCACCCCATCGTCCGCCTCGGCCGCCGCTCAGCAGGATGCTCAGCAGCGCCCATCGGGCTGCGTCGCTGCCACGCATGTAGCGGCTGCCGTAATGCCGACGGTGTCGTCCTCCCATCAGGGCAGGGAGGATGAATGCAAAGAGTATGAGCACGAACAGCAATCCAGCAAGCGTCGACATCGGATTGGTTTCGGCCGTCGGCGGAATGCGCACGGGTGGCGTGCCCGTCAGCTCGAACCCGAACTCCTCGGCATACGCTTCACCCAACAGCCATACACCCGCCACGAGACCGGCCTCGTAGCTCCCATTCTCGACCGCCACCTGACCGATGGCGTCGCGGATTCGACCTGATCGTGCGTCAGTGATGAAACCTTCGGCACCGGTTCCGGTGCCGATTGCCAAGCCTGCCGTTCCGTCGCCAGGGCGTGCTCCCGGTTTGAGAAGAAGCACGACACCGGCATTGCGTGCCTGGTCGCCAGCGCCCCCGCGAGCCCCCACGCCCCATTGCCGACCGATATCGCGTGCCACTTCGATGGACGCTCGCCCCTCGAGGTCTGACAGCGTGACGACGGCAATCTCGCCACCTGACTTGGCCCGCACCTCCTCGATGACGGCTACCATCTGCCGCTCGACCGCCGGCGTGATGACGTTCGCGAAATCGTTCACGAACCCCACCGGGGCGGGGATCTGCAGCTGAAGAAGTAGCGCGGCAAGGAGGAAAGGCATGGCGCTTGGAAGATACACGCTCACCGCAATCACATGCGACGCAAGGCCCGGGGGTGTGGTCTCCGCTCGTCAAGTCTCAGACCGAGACTGACCGCAATCTCCATCGCCTCAGCAAACTCGGCATGGGTGAGACCTCGGTTGAGCTCCGCAAACCGTATCGAGCTCACCTTGCCGGCCGGACGGTATTGGTCCATGAGGTTGACGTACGTGTTCGGTCCCAGCTCCTGCGCGACCCACTCCAGAATCGCGCGGGTCTCCTCCAGTTGTCCCGGCATCACCAAATGTCGGAGCAGGATGCCGCGTTGGGCGATGCCGTCGCTGTCCACGGTCAGGTCTCCGACTTGTCGGTGCATTTCCTTGAGCGCCGCGCGCGCGAATTCGGGGTAGTCCCGAGCCTTGAGATAGGTCTCACTGCGGTCGGCCGACCAGTACTTGAAGTCCGGCATATAGATATCGACGATGCCGTCCAGGAGTCCGAGGCTCTCGAGCGCATCGTAAGCCGAGGTGTTGTACACGAGGGGGAGATCGAGGCCCTGCGGCACGGCATTCGCAATCGCCTCGATGACCTGTGGAACCACGTGTTCCGGGGTCACGAAGTTGATGTTGTGACACCCGGCGCGCTGCAGCGCAAGCATGGTCGCGGCGAGTTCCTCCGCTGGAGATCCTTGCGCGGCGGGTCCCGGTCTCACGCCCTGGCTGATGTCGTAGTTCTGACAGAACACGCAGCGCAAGTTGCAGTGCGCGAAGAAGATGGTCCCGGATCCGTTCCAACCTCTCAGACAGTCCTCTTCGCCGAAGTGCTGAAACGCGCTGCTGACCAGTGCGTGGCGTCCGGTCTTGCAGGCCGCCCACCTGTTCTCGAGCCGATTCACGCGGCAGTCGCGGGGACAGGCACGGCAGTCCGCGAGGCCGGCTACGGCGCGCTCCGCCCGGGTCTCGAGGTCGTGAAGATGGAGTCCCAGGTATGCCGGCCGGAAACTGGGAGCGTGGTCTGGTCGGGTCATGTCGCGTCCTCAATACGATTCTAAGGTGTCGGGGTACCCCTGCGGGAGGGGGCGGCCGCAGCTCATCGGGTTCTTCTGCGCTGCGCCGATGCACTCGGCGTAGTAGCTTTGTCCGAGCATGAAACCTGCAATTACCTCGACGTGACAGACGACTTTCGTACCCGGTTCATCACCGGTCAGGAAGGCGACCGGCGGGCATTCTTCCGGGAGACGGTGGGGCGGCTCGCAGACGAAGTCATGCGCCGGACCCAGCGTCGCGTGTCACCGCTCCCCGTATTTCGGCCGCCGGGCGCCATCGCCGAGATCGCGTTTCTCGCAGCGTGCACGCGCTGCGGCGACTGCATCGACGTGTGTCCGCCACGCGCGATCATCAAGGCGCCACCGGGCGCTGGACTGGCCGCGGGGACACCAATGATCGACCCGTCGCTCCAGCCCTGCGTCGTGTGCGATGACATGCCGTGTGCTCGTTCCTGTCCGACGGACGCGCTCATTGTGCCCGAGCGGCTGTGGGACGGATATCGGCTGGGGTGGCTGGAACTCGTTCCGGAACGCTGTATCGTGTACGAAGGCGTGGAGTGCGGAACGTGTGCTCGAGTTTGCCCGGTGGGTGAGAAAGCCTTGAGTCTGGACGAGGCCGGGCGGCCGGTAATTCATGCGGAGGGGTGCGTCGGATGCGGCGTATGTGTCCGCGCCTGCGTCACGACGCCGTCGTCACTGAGACTACATCGAACGGACGAGGAGTGAGGTAACCGTGGAGCTGCCGTACCGAGTCGAGAAGCCATGGGGCCACGAGTTGATCTGGGCCAAGACGGATCGCTACGTCGGCAAGATCCTTCACATCGAGCCGGGACATCTGCTCAGTTTGCAGTATCACGAGAAAAAGGACGAGACGATCTTCGTGTTGCGTGGGGAGATCATCTTTCGCGTCCAGATTGGTGACGAGCTCACGGAGCGGCGCATGCATGAGGGAGAGCGTTACCACGTCACGCCGGGGACCGTGCACCAAATGGAGGCGATCCAGGTGACCGATCTCTTGGAGGTTTCGACACCGGAACTGGACGACGTCGTGCGGCTCCAAGACCGTTACGGAAGGGCATGATGAAAGTCATCCTCCCAGTGGCCGGCAAGGGGACGCGGCTCCTCCCCATCACGAAACATGTTCCCAAGCCGCTGGTGCACGTTGCTGGCAGGCCTGTCTTGGACTATTTGATGGATAGGCTCGTCGACCTCGACGTCGAAGAGCTCATCTTCATCACGGGTCATCTCAAGGAACAGATCGAGGCGTATGCCCGAGCGTCGTACGATGTGCCGGCGCGTTTCGTCGAGCAGAGAGTGCAAGACGGCACGGCCGGCGCAGTCAATCTGGCGCGCCCGTTCGTGGATGGACCGGTGCTCATCGTGTTCGTCGACACCGTGTTCGATGCCGATCTTTCCCTTGCCAAGACCAGTGACGCGGACGGGATCGTCTGGGCGAAGGAAGTCGAGGACTACCAGCGATTTGGGGTTGTCGTCACCGACGATCACGGTTACATGCAACGCATTGTCGAAAAGCCGAGTGAGCCGATCTCCAAGTTGGCCAATATCGGGCTCTATTACATCCGCGACTGGAAGACGCTGTTCGACGGGATCGAGCAGACGCTATCGGGGCCGCAAAACAAGGGTGAGTGGTTCCTGACCGACGCCTTTCAATACATGATCGATAACGGTAAGCGGCTGCAAACAGCCGAAGTCGCAGGTTGGTACGATTGCGGGAAGGTCGAGACGGTGCTGTCGACCAACCTGCACCTTCTGCAGCATGGACGGCAGCGTCGCCCCGCTCGCGCAGCCGGCATCACGATCGTCGACCCGGTTTTCGTCGCGGACGGAGCGGTGCTGGAGGACTGCACCCTCGGGCCCAACGTGTCAGTCGATGATGGAGCGACCATCCGGCGGAGCACCCTGCGGGACGCAATCGTGGGGCAGCGTGCGGTCGTGGAAGACTCAACAGTGACGCGTTCCCTGATCGGAGACGAGGCGCGGGTGATTGGAGCGACGTTCGACAACATGGTGGCAGCCAGGGACGAGGTGGGCGAGGCACCCTAGTGCACGATCCGATTATGCAGCTTCGTGATAAGACGGAACTCGACGAGGTCCTGCGCTCGCCGAGTGCCGTGCTGTACAAACACAGCCCACGCTGCGGGATTTGTACCGCCGCGCTGCTGGAAGTACGCCATTTCGCCGACACCCATCCTGAGATTCCGGTGTATCAGGTCGACGTCCTGGCGCAGCGGACCTTGTCCAACGCGATCGCGGACCGGCTGGCCATCCGACACAAGTCGCCGCAAGCGATCGTGCTGCGCGAGGGCGCCGTGGCATGGCATGGGGCGCACTTCCGGGTCTCTGCGCAGGCGCTCGAGAAGGCGACGTTACAGCGCGACACCGACCCGTCCACCGTGTGATCCGACGCATCCCGTATCTCGCGTTGATTCCGGTAGCGGTCGTATTGGGCCTGGCACCATTCCGCCCTGAGCCGCATCTCATCGAAAAGCTCCGGATGCTGACTGCCGGAACGTTGCGCGCGCCAATCGACATCTTCGATCTCACACTCCACGGTCTGCCGGTGGTACTGCTTTTGGTCAAACTGGGCGTCGACGCACGAGCCAGGGCGCTCGAGCGAACCCGCCCGCACGCGTAACCGATTCTTCGGAGGAGAATCCCACTCATGACCTCTACGCTGGATCGACGAGGATTCGTTCGCGCCGGTGTCGCAGCCGCCGCGACCATGGGCCTAGTACCGCGGGCCGTGGGCGCCCAGGTGCCGACCGTGCATGCGCCCAGATCCGTGCGACCCGTCGTGATCTCGGACCTGAGCGGACTGCGCTACACGAATGGCGGTCCGATGAACGCGGTCGAACGGGCGTTCTCGATGATCGTGGACGGTGCCGATGTGTTGGACGCTCTGATTGCCGGGGTCAACATCCCCGAGCTCGATCCCGAGGAAAGCGGCATTGGTTACGGCGGACTGCCCAACGCTGACGGTGTGGTCCAACTCGATGCGTGTTGTATGCACGGGCCGAGGAAATGGGCTGGCGGGGTTGCGGCGCTCGAGGGTGTGCGCACGCCCTCGCTGGTCGCCAAGGCGGTCATGGAGCATACCGATCACCACCTGTTGGTGGGGAAGGGTGCCCAGGACTTCGCCCGCAGCATGGGATTCACGATCGAAGATGATCTGAATACCGATCGGTCGCGGGAGCTGTGGCTCGAGTGGCGACGCCGCATCGATCCCGAGCACTTCTTGGATCCCAAGAAGCGTGCCCGTTACGGCTATGAGCTTGGCCTCGACATGCTGCGCGAGGGTCTGATCGACGAGGGGAGTCTCTGGGGCACGATCAACTGTGATGGCATCGGACCGACTGGAGATATCTGCGGTGTGACGACGACGAGTGGACTGGCCTGGAAGGTTCCCGGCCGTACCGGCGACTCTCCGATTCTCGGTGCGGGACTCTACGTTGACGGAGACGTGGGTGCGGCAGGGTCCACTGGACGTGGTGAGGCGAATCTGTTCAACCTCTCGTCATTCCTGATCGTTGAGCAGTTGCGCCGCGGTGTGCATCCCAAGGACGCAGGCATGGAGGCGCTCCAACGTATCAGAGCCAATACAGTGGAACGCCGGCTACTGACCGATCGTGGTCTGCCGAAGTTCAATGTCCGGTTCTTCGTGCTGAACAAGCGCGGTGAGTTTGCCGGCGTGTCGATGTACGCGGCTGGTGAAACCGCGTACGCAGTCTGCACCGAGAATGGTGCAGAGGCTCGACCGCTCGAGCCGCTGCTCCAGGGCGCGCCGACGGACTGAGTGTATGGAAGATGCGAAAGACCCAACCGAGCGATTTGCCGACCGCGTCCGCGACTACGTCAAGTATCGGCCGGCATACCCAAAAGCCCTGCTCCCGCTGCTTCGTGACCAGTTGGGCCTTCACCCTGGTGCCGTTGTGGCCGACGTCGGGTCCGGAACCGGCATCCTCTCAACACTGTTCGTTGACTTCGGCAACGTAGTCTACGGTGTTGAGCCGAATGATGCGATGCGACGCGCCGCCGAGGTCTTACTTGCGGGTCGGCGGTTTCGTAGCGTCGCTGCACGTGCGGAGGCCACTACGCTTGCGCCGCGATCCGTTGACGGAATCGTTGTCGGCCAGGCCTTCCACTGGTTCGATGCCGGCGCCGCCCGCCTGGAGTTTTTACGGATTCTCAAGCCCGGCGGGTGGGTGGCGCTGATCTGGAACAGCCGAAGAACGGCGGGCACGCCGTTTCTCGTGGCGTACGAACAGTTCCTCGGTCGGTGGTGCGCGGAATACCCCGATATCCGGACGCAATACGCCAATACCGAATCGCTCGAGACCCTGTTCGGGCAAGTGGGGTACCGTCAGGATTCGCTCGCGAACCAGCAGGTGTTCGACTACGAGGGTTTGAAGGGTCGGTTGCTTTCCAGTTCATATGCGCCAGGGACGGACGACCCGCAACAGCCCGCCATGCTTCGCGATTTGCGGCGCCTGTTCGAGGAATACAGTGAGGAGGAGTCAGTGCGGTTCGAGTACGACACGGAGGTTTACTACGGTCGGTTGTCCTCGATTCCCGTGCCTTGACGCCTCCCGGAACGGCCCGCATGCTAGGTGTCTATCGCCGAGCGAGCCCACCCGCGTCTGGATAAGAAGTGTGAGCCGGTCTTGAACGACTCGAGTGCCTTCCCCGACCTCGTCACGTCTGCCATCGACCTCCGCTGGTCGATGGACCCGGTTGCGGCGACGGCTGCTGGAGTGCAGGCCTATGATGGTCGTCTCGGGACGTTCGCTGAGGATGATATTGCAGCCTTTGTCGCCGCGCACAAATCGCTCTCTGGCGCGCTCGAAGCGTGCGACGTCGCGTCGCTCGATGAAGAGATCGACCGGACGGCGCTCCTCGACGATCTCCGGTTCACGATCTATCGGTTCGAACGTGAGCAGCCGCACGCCAAGAACCCAACGTTCTGGCTGTCGCACATGCTCGAGGGACTGTATTTCCTGTTGTCCGCTCCGGATCGCTCGCGAGAGCACTGTGCAGTCGCGGCCGCAGCACGCGTGCGGGACATTCCCGGCTTTCTCAGCGCGGCTCGTGAGACCTTGCGGGACTGTCCGCGCGTGTTCGTGGAAACGGCGCGACGTGTTGCTGCACAGGGACAGGGCCTGGTCGACCAGGTGGGATCGGCTCTCGTGCCACCCGATGACGACGGATTCGTCAGAGCGCGTGAAGACGCCCAGCGGGCGATTGCCGATTTCACGACCTATCTGGAGAGCGAGTTTGGGGATGATGCCGACGCCCCGTTTGCCATCGGCGAAGACGGGTTCAACTTCCGCCTCCACTTCCAACACGCCCTGGGCAATACGGCGCCGGAGCTGTGGCGCTACGGACTGGCGACGATCGAGCATGTGGAACAGGAATTAAGTGAGCTCGCCAGGGAGATCGAGCCAGGATCTCCCTGGATGGACCTGGCGGATCGGTTACGCGGTGATCACCCAGCGGGCGGCCAACTTGTTGCGGCGTACACTGAGCAGATGGAACGTGCGCGGCAGTTCGTGATCGAGCACGACCTCGTGACGGTTCCCAGCGGCCCGTTGGAGGTCGTCGCCACGCCCCCGTTTCTGCGGCCCTTGATTCCGTTTGCTGCGTATCAACCGCCTGGGGCGTTCTCGTCGGCTCGCCAGGGTCGTTTCTACGTGACGGATCCGGACCCTGATTGCACCGAGCGGTCCATCGAGCAGCAGCTTCGGGCGCACAGTTGGTACGACCTTCCGTCGACGGCGCTCCATGAGGCATACCCGGGTCATCATCTCCAATTCCTGACGTCACACGCGCAGCAGAGCGACGTGCGCAAGCTCATCAGCACGCCGCTCACCGTAGAAGGGTGGGCACTCTACTGTGAAGAGATGATGTGTGAGCAAGGATTCTACGCGAGTCCAGAGGAGCGACTGTTCCAGAAGATGGCGTTGCTCTGGCGCGCATGTCGGATTGTGCTCGACGTAGGACTCCATACCCGGGGCATGACGGTTACGGAGGCGGTCGACTTCATCGTAGACCATGTGCATTTCGAGCAACCCCATGCCGAGGCGGAAGTGCACCGGTACTGTGCCGAGCCTGCTTACCAGCTCTGTTATGCCGTGGGAATGCGCGAGATCAAGTCGTTGCGTGACGCGTACGCGGCGGCCCACGGTGCATCGTATTCGCTCAAGGCCTTTCACGATGCTCTACTCGTGTACGGCGGTCTGCCGGTGAGTCTGACGCGGTGGGGCCTCGGGCTGGATGCCTAACGGGAGAGTGACCGGCATGCGCGCCCGACTGACGCAGTGGCGGACGGCTCTCGGTCGCCGACTTCGGGCGGCGCGAGAGATCTACGAGGGCATCTACGTCGCACCCTACCGATCGCAGATTCTCCGAGCGTACGTGGAGGAACGCGATCTCTTCTTCCTCGTGGGGTTCGGTGATCTGTTGGGGATACCCAATCCCGTGGCGTTCTACACGCTGGAACTGTATCCGGATCTGATCGAGCAGTTCCATCAGTGGCATATCCGCGCGGGCATACCACACGCCCCCGAGGGGGGCTTTCGATGCTGCTGACCGGATGCTCGGCAGAGAGTGCGCTGGGTGCCTGACGGTCTGCTGCGTCATCGGGTTTTGTTCTTCGGGGGCAAGGGAGGTGTGGGCAAGACCACACTCGCAGCGGCGATCTCCTTGATCGCGGCTCAGCGCGACGATCGCACGCTGCTGGTATCGACCGACCCGGCCCATTCCACCTCGGACATGCTCGAGCTCGAGCTCGGACCGGAGCCGCGTAAGGTGTCGGGCTCCCTGTGGGCAATGGAGATCGATCCGACCCGCGAGGCGGACCGCTACATCGACGAGGTGAAGGCGCGAGTCGCGAGCCTGACGGCGCCACGGTTGGTTGGTGAAGTCGAACGGCAGATCGACATAGCGCGAGTGAGCCCTGGTGCTGAGGAGGCAGCGCTGTTCGATCGATTCACACGACTGTTGGATGAGCTCGGACGCTCGTACGATCGACTCGTCTTTGATACGGCACCGCTGGGGCACACCCTGCGACTGCTCGCGCTCCCCGAGCAGTTGACGCTGTGGATGAGAGGGCTCATCGGTCGTCGCAAGAAGGTCAACGCGCTGCATCGGATGTGGCGCAAGGTCGCGGGCGCGGCCGCAGGTGATGAGGCCAGTCACGACGATCCGGTGCTGGCCGCTCTTGAGGAGCGCAAGACGCGTTTTGAGCGAACGAGGGCGGTCCTCACCGACCCCACGCGGAGCGCCTTCGTGTTCGTACTGACGCCTGAGCGATTGCCGTTGCTAGAGACCCAGCGAGCGGTAGCGGTGCTCGAACGGCATCGGATTCCCCTTGGTGGGATCGTGGTGAACCAGATCGCGCTCGATTCGTCGGGCGACCAAGACCAATGGCTCGAGTCAATCGGGGCGGCGTTCAGGCGCTATCCACGCTACGATGTCCCTCGGTTTCGTCGAGACGTGTACGGACTGAATGCGCTCCATGAGCTCGGCAACGCCATACACCGAATGGAATCCGCTGCGGTGCCGCCCTCGCGAGGCTGAAGCCGCGATTCTACATTTGCCGCCGGGTTCCGTGGGAGGAGTGCGGTGAGCGCAATTGCACTGCTGGTGATGGGCTTGTCGGCGTTCCTGACGGGATACCTCGTCTACTCCAAGTACATTGCGCGGCAGATCTACCGGCTCGACCCCGAGTTCGTGACACCGGCCCACGAACTCGAGGACGGGGTGGATTACCTACCCACGAATCGGCATGTGCTGTTTGGCCATCATTTCACGTCAATTGCAGGAGCCGCGCCCATTGTCGGACCGGCGATCGCCGTCATCTGGGGTTGGCTTCCCGCGTTTCTCTGGGTGGTGTTGGGAACGATATTCGCCGGTGCCGTGCACGATTTCGGCACACTGTGGATCTCGGTGCGGCACCGAGGTCAGTCGATCGGGACGCTGACCGAGCGCATCGTCGGCAGACGGGCACGCGTGCTGTTCCTGCTCATCATCTTCTTCCTGTTGCTCCTGGTGAACGCGGTCTTTGCTGTTGTGATCGCCAATCTGTTCGTGGCGAATCCCGGGGCGGTATTGCCGGTGTGGGGCAGTCTCGTCGTGGCGGTGATCGTGGGGTTGCTGATCTACCGCAGCCGTGTCGGGATCTTGTGGCCGTCACTGGCCGCTCTTGCAATCCTCTACGTGCTCATCTGGATGGGCCAGTACACCCCGTTCCAGCTTCCCGACGTCTTTGGGTTCACGCCGTCGGAGGCGCAGCTCGTGGCGGCTGAGGGCAACTTGGCCAACGCGTGGGACGCAGCACGAATCGACGGCGTGCGCGCCGGCTGGGTGATCGTGCTCTTTGTGTATGCCTTCTTCGCGAGTGTCCTGCCAGTATGGGTCCTGCTGCAGCCCCGTGATTACGTCAACAGCCACCAGCTGTTCGTGGCACTGGGTATCATCTTTGCTGGCGTCGTCGTGGTGAATCCCGAAGTCGTGGCACCGGCAGTGAACCGGGAGTTGCCCGCCGACGCGCCAAGTTGGTTTCCCTTGCTCTTCATTACCATCGCATGCGGTGCCATCAGCGGATTCCACGGTCTCGTGGCGTCAGGCACCTCGGCAAAACAGCTCAATCGCGAAACGGATGCCCGGTACGTCGGCTACGGTGGGATGATCGGTGAGGGCGCGCTCGCATTGACGTCGATCCTCGCGACCACGGCGGGGTTTGCACTGTTCGTCGGCCGGGACGCCTGGCTCGAGCACTATGGGACCTGGGCGGCAGCATCGAGCGGCGCAACCACAGCTTTCGTCAATGGGGTGGGGATGCTGGCGCAAGGCATCGGTATTCCGCAGCGGGTAGCCGTGATCTTTGCGGCGGTCGTCGTCATCTCCTTTGCCGCGACGACCATGGATACGGGAGTGCGACTACAGCGCTACATCATTGCGGAGCTGGGGGCACAGTACAAGCTCCGCGTGGCGCAGAATCGATGGATGGCGACGTTCGTCGCGGTGGCGAGCTGCGTTCTGCTCGCCCTCGGCATTGACCGGGGAGCCGGCGGGATGCGGTTGTGGCCACTCTTTGGCACGACGAACCAGCTTACGGGGGCGCTCAGTCTCCTCGTCGTGACCCTCTTCCTATTCAAGCTCAAACGCCCGGTTTGGGTGACGGTGATCCCGATGGGGTTTCTGCTGTTCATGACCACGTGGGCCATGGTGGGGAACCTCATCCGATACTACTCGGACAGCGAGGCACTGCTGCTTGCCGTGGGTGGGGCGATCTTCGTCCTGGAGTTGTGGCTGGTGTTCGAGGCGGTGGGTGCTGTGCGCAACGCGCTGACCGCACGGCGGGGTTCGGCAAGACGCGACCCTGATCGCTGAACCGGTCGAACGGCCTTCAGCAACCCAAGGGGGCAGTGCCGGGGGGCATTGCACCGGCCGCCTCTCAGCGATACGTTCGAACGCCTCCCCAGATGCCAGGTGAGCCATTCACTTCGATCCACCTGATCCGATCCAATTCAGCGCCGGCCGTGGCGGCCAGTCGGGTTCCTTCGTCGCCGAGCAGCCGGCAGCCCAGAAGGCCGAACGACGCCCGATGCGCGGGCAGACAGCCATCGTTACCGGGGCGGCCACCGGCATGGGTTGCGCTATTGCCATCGAGTTCGCCCGCCGCGGGGTCAACGTCGCATTCAATTATATCGAGCTTCCGCATCGCGACGTGACTGCCCAGGCGCTGCTCACCGAGACGACGCTGCACGGGCTGGGTGTCGAGGTCTTCAGTTCATATTGTGACGTGCGGAATCGCGACGCCGTCGAGCGGTTCGTTGCCACCGTGCACGCCGAGCTGGGAGGCCCGCACTACCTCGTCAACAACGCTGGCATTCATCACGACGGTGCCCTGTGGCGGCTGTCAGAAGAGGCGTGGCAGACGGTGGTCGACACGAACCTGACGGGGACGTTCAACTGTGTACGTGCGACCGCTCCCTATTTCCGCGAGCAGCGGTATGGCAAGATCGTCAATATTGCCTCCCATCAGGCGACTCATCCGGGCTTCGGACTGTCGAACTACGCAGCGAGCAAAGCCGCAGTCATCGGTTTCACGAAGGCGTCTGCGGTGGAGCTGGGTGCGTACAACGTCAACGTCAATGCGGTCGCGCCGGGCTTCGTTCGCACGGAGCTGATCGGGACCCTCCCGCCCGAGGTGCTCGCAGATGCCGAGCACGAATCGGTGCTGGGTCGGATCGCCGAACCCGAGGACGTCGCCCTCGTCGTGACCTTCCTCTGCTCCGACGACGCTCGGCACATCACCGGACAGGTTATCTTTGTGGACGGCGGTTTCACGCTGCACTAGCTGCTGGGAGTAGTGGACCTGCCATCCGAAGCCTCGCAACTCCTCTCCAGGAGCGTTTGTGGTGACCGATCGGTTCGTTGAGCTCACGGACAAAGGGGGGGTCGCAACCCTCACGATGAACCACCCACCGCTCAACGTGATGAACATCGAGATGATGGAGCAGATGAACACCGCGATCCTCGCCCTGCGTGGGCGCGACGATCTGAAGGTGCTCGTGCTGCGTGGGCGGGGGAAAGCGTTCTCTGCCGGAGTGGACATCGCCGATCACACGAAGGACAAGGTCGCACGGATGATCCAGGTGTTTCACCGGATCTTCGAGTCGATGCGCCTGCTCGACGTGATCGCCGTAGCGGCGGTGGATGGTCTTGCGTGTGGTGGCGGTTTCGAGCTCGCGATCGGCTGTAATCTCGTCGTGGCGTCGGAGTCGAGCCGATTCCAACTGCCGGAGATCAATTTGGGAGTGATCCCGCCGCTGGCATGCGTGGTGCTACCGCGAGCCGCCCCCCGCCGCAAAGCGATGGAGTGGATACTCACCGGTGACGAGATTTCGGCTCAGGAGCTCCTGTCGTACGGACTGGTGAATCAGGTATTGCCTGACAAGGAGTTCGAGGCCGGGCTCCAGACCTTCGTCGGGAAGCTCACCAGCAAGTCCGGCCCTGTGCTGTCAATGGCCAAGCGGGCGCAGGTCGAATCGTACTACGCGGCCTATGAAGAAGCGTTGTACAAGGCAGAAAGCCTCTACCTCCACGAGCTCATGTCGCTGGAGGATGCCCAAGAGGGTATTCGGGCGTTTCTGGAGAAACGGGAACCCAAGTGGCGCAACGCATGATGCGGTATATGCTGTTCCTCGTCGTGCTGGCCGCGTTGGGATGTGCGAGCAAGCCCGCAGCCGAAGAAGGCGTGGCTCCAGAGCCGCTTCCTCTCCCGACCATGCTTCTGGCCGGACGACGGGTGGCCCTGTTCCCGGTGACCCTGATGGTCGCGGAAGAGCGGCTGGGTTGGCGGGACCAGTTGACGCCCCGTGCCGATGCGCTTGCCCAAGCCGACAGTATCATCGCGACGTTTCTGACGGAGCGAGCGCCCGACATCGAGTGGGTGCTGCCTGAAGCCCTGCGGCGGGCCGCAGCTCAGGCACCTCGGTTACTTCCCAATCCGGATCATATGGGGACGGCGGTGCTCCGCGCCAACGGACTCGAGCGGATCCCCGACCCGCTCCGGAGTGACCTGCGCAACCTCACGGCGATTGCCGGGGATCGCTACGCGGCGATCCCCGTGAGTCTGCTGTGGGTGCGCACGCCGGAGGGAGGGGGTCGCGCGGAGCTCACCCTCGTGGTGGCCGACGTGCGGTTCGGGATGGTGCGGTTCCGCACGATCGCGTCCGGCGAGGGCGACGATCCGTGGTCGGCGCTGTGGACGGCGCTCGCCACGCTCGTGCCGGACCTGCCCTGAGATGCACCGTGTGACACTCATTCAGGGCGACGGGATCGGGCCCGAGATCACCAAGGCCACTGTCCAGTTGCTCGAGGCGTCGGGTGTCACATTCGAGTGGGATCGCCAGCCAGCGGGCGTTGCAGCGTTGGACGCCGTCGGAACACCACTACCCGATGCGACCATCGCCAGTGTACGTGAGACGGGCGTGGCCCTCAAAGGTCCGCTCACGACACCTGTGGGGACGGGCTTCCGGTCGGTCAACGTGGCGCTCAGGCGCGAATTCGATCTGTATGCCAATCTGCGACCGGCCAAGACCCTGGTCACCGGCGGGCGGTACGACGGCGTGGACATCGTGCTGGTGCGGGAGAATACCGAGGGTCTCTACGTGGGCTACGAGACCGTCATCCCGGTGGCTGGTGACCCGCGAGCCGTGGCCCAGTCCACTGCCATCGTCACCCGCCACGGCTGCGAACGCATCGTGCGGTTCGCGTTCGAGTATGCGGTGCGCAATGGTCGCCAGAAAGTCACGATCTGCCACAAGGCGAATATTCTCAAAGCAGCGAGCGGCTTGTTCCTGGACATCGCCCGTGAGGTGGGCCGGGAATACGAGGACCGGGTGGACGTGGATGACGTGATCGTCGATGCGGCCGCGATGAAGCTCGTGTTGGATCCGCACCGCTTCGATGTGATCGTCACCACCAACATGTTCGGCGACATTCTGAGTGATCAGATTGCCGGACTCATCGGTGGGCTGGGACTTGCGCCGGGTGCGAACATCGGGGAGAACGTGGCCCTGTTTGAAGCCGTGCACGGGTCGGCGCCGGACATTGCCGGAAGAGGGATCGCGAATCCCTCGGCGCTCATGATCGCGGGCTGCATGATGCTCGATCACCTGGGAGAATCAGTCGCAGCTAGTCGCGCCCGGCAGGCGCTCGAAGCCACACTGCGGGATGGCACGGTCCTGACGCCAGATCTCAAGGGAAATGCTACGACCATGGAATTCGCAGACGCCGTTTGCCGGCGTCTTGATTGAGCACGAGTGCCCGCGTTGCCATCGGCCCGTGGAGCTGCCGTTGGGCGAGTTGTGCGTTGGGTGCCGGCAGAACATCGAGCGGCAGGCGGGTCGGATTGCGCGGTGGGTAGCACTGGTCTCGACGCTTCTGCTTGGGCTCTATCTGGTTCTACGCCTCCCGCAGGACCCTACCGCGCGGATGGTTGGCGTTGCATCCGTTGGGATTTGGTATCTCCTGACGCATCTTGTAGCGAAACGTATCGCGAGGACCTACCTCAGTTGAGCGCATTGTGAGCTTTCAAATCGTCCATCTCTCCGACATCCACTTTGGCGGGGTTGCCGACCTGCGGCAGCTACAGGCGGTGGAAGAACTCGTGCCCGATCTCGACCCGCGAGTCATCGTGCTGAGTGGCGACCTGACGCAGCGCGCCCGGCATGGTGAGTTTCAGGCCGCGAGAGCGTTCGTGCGGGAACTCGAGCGAACAGCGCCTGTCTTCGCGGTCCCTGGAAACCACGACGTGCAGTGGTGGTGGCGGCCGTTCATTCCGATTGCTCCGCAGGTGAAGTACCGCAAGTACGTGAAATACTTCGGCCCAGTGGTGACGCCGACCGTGAAGTTCCCCGAGGCCGTGATCACGAGCGCGTTGACGTCGCACGGCGTCGCCTGGGGATCCCTCACCTATCGCCTGCGGGACATCGCGGTCAAAGGACACCTGCCCAAGAAACAGATCGACCGAGTCAAAGACCTCTTCAGCACGACTGCTGAATCACAGATCAGAGTGCTCGTGCTCCACCACAACGTGCTGCGCGGTGAGCTTTCCCAGCGTATGGGGCTCGCGCGCTGGAAGCAGGCATCCACACGGGTCGTCGATGCCGGGGCCGATATCGTACTCTGTGGACACGATCACCAAGAGCTTGCCGATGTGTTGGGTGACCATGTCGTTGTATCGTGCGCCGGGACCCTGTCGACCCGCTCGCGCGGCAAGCGGCCCTCTGTCTTCAACCGGGTGACGGTGGACGACGATCGAGTGCACGTGGAACTCTATCGCTGGGAGCACGAGCCAGCCGTGTTCAAGCGGTCGGACGTGCACACCTTCCCTCGCCCCCGAGCCATGCGTGAGAGCGAAGTCGCGGCAAAAGCGGGCTGAGCGGGAAGCCTGGCTGGCCGATCACGCCCTGCTCGTCACGAGGCTGGAGCGTCTCGGCTTGCGCGGGGTTCAATCCGTGGAACTGCACGAGAACCGGACCGTCTTGGTGAGCGTCACCGAACGTGACGCGCTGCGGGTGCATCGCGGGTTCGCCTACGCCACGGACCGGGTGTTGCAGGCGATCGTACGATTCGCCGATCCGGGATCCCGACGAGGGCTGCGCCGGGAGGCCCAGCGCGCGATCACCGAGTTCCCGGTCCATCGGTTCACGGGGCCCCCGCGGCGCCGTCGCACTCGCCGTCCGACGCCCGGCGAACGGCGTATCCTGACCCAGCTCGAGCAGCTACATCAGGAGTTGAATCACAGATGTTTCGGGGGAGCACTGTCAGCCGTGCGGCTCCGCGTGTCGAGCCGCATGGCCACGAGCCTCGGAGAGCTCGCCGTCGATGAACGTGCGGGTGAATCGATCGAGATCGCCATTAGCCGGCAGCACATCGATGCCGACGGGTGGGACGAGGTTCGCCAGACCCTGCTCCATGAAATGATCCATCAGTGGCAGGTCGAGACCGGACAGAAGGCAGATCATGGAAGGACCTTCCGGAAGAAGGCCAAAGAGCTGGGCATTTCCCCGGCCGCGCGGCAGATGGTCGGGGATGTCACGCATACCGCATAGCATGGAGGCGCGAGCATGACATTCCAGGGTGTCGACTTCTACGATGTCGACTCGTTGTTCTCCGAAGAGGAGCGCGCCGTTCGCGATACCGTGCGGAAGTGGGTGGACGACGAGGTGATGCCGATTATCGCGGAACGGTATCTCGCGGGGAAGTTCCCAGTCGAGTTGATTCCGGCCATGGGAGAGCTGGGCATGTTGGGCGCGAACCTCCCCGAGGAATACGGTTGCGCCGGGCTCAACAACGTGGCGTACGGCCTCATCATGCAGGAACTCGAGCGCGGTGACAGCGGTATGCGATCGTTTGCCTCGGTGCAGGGCTCGCTCGTCATGTATCCAATCTTCGAATTCGGCAGCGAGGAACAGCGTCGGGAGTGGCTCCCCAAGCTCGCGAGCGGCGAGTGTGTCGGATGTTTCGGCCTCACCGAAGCCGACTTCGGATCGAATCCCGGTGGCCTGATCACGGTTGCCAGGGAAGATGGCGACGGATGGGTGCTCAACGGATCCAAGATGTGGATCACCAACGGATCCATGGCACACGTCGCGATCATCTGGGCCAAGACTGGCGCCATCGGCGACGCCAAGTCGATTCGCGGATTCATCGTGCCCACCGACACCAAGGGATTCTCCGCCAAGGAGGTGGAGGGCAAGCTCTCGCTTAAGGCGAGTGACACGAGCGAGCTCGTGCTCGAAGACGTGCGGATCCCCAAGGACCACCTTCTCCCCAAGAGTGGCGGCCTCAAGAGCCCGCTCAAGTGCCTCACACAGGCGCGCTACGGGATAGCGTGGGGTGGCGTTGGTGCTGCCTTGGCCTGCTTCGACGAGGCGCGTGCGTATGCGGCGGAGCGGGTGATGTTCGATCGGCCTATCGGTGGGTTCCAGATCCAGCAGGCGCGCCTCGCCGAGATGCTCACCGAGATCACCAAGGCGCAGCTCTTGTGCATGCAACTGGGCCGGCTCAAGGATCAGGGAACCTTCACCCCGGCTCAGGTGTCCTTGGCCAAGCGTAACAACGTGAACTTGGCATGCGAGTGTGCACGTGAAGCGCGTCGCCTGCTCGGCGCGAGTGGCATCATCGCCGAGTATCAGTCGATGCGACACCTCGCCAACCTCGAGAGCGTGTACACGTACGAGGGGACGCACGACATCCACACGCTCGTGCTTGGTGAAGCGGTCACGGGTTTGAGTGCGTTCAAGGGCTGATAGAGGAGGCACGATGGCCAAGGCGGAATGGAAGGGCGTGACGATCGCCGAGAGCGATAGTATCGAGATCGTGGAGGGAAACGTCTATTTCCCGCCCGATTCCCTGAATCGCGAATATCTCCAGGAATCCAACCACTCGACGACCTGCCCATGGAAGGGCCGGGCTAGCTACTATCACGTGGCCGTGTCGGGAGCGCGAAACGAAAACGCCGCGTGGTATTACCCCGAGCCGAAGGACGCGGCGCAGCACATCAAAGATCATGTCGCGTTCTGGCGTGGCGTGAAGGTGGAGCAATAGTGCGCAAGGTGAACGTGCAGACTCAGCATAGGCGCTGGCTGGCCGGCCCAGTCATCGTGGCCACGTGCTTGGGATGTACGCCCGCCGGCCAAGGCATGAATATCAGCGAGCCTACGACCGACAGCGGCGTCGCACTCGAGGTGGTCGCCCAAGGACTGCGCAATCCGGTGTACGTCACGGCACCGGCAAACGACGCGCGGCTCTTCATTGTGGAGCAACCGGGCCGCATCCGCGTGGTCGAGGGGAATGCGCTCCGCAGCGAACCATTTCTCGATATCGAGAATCGCGTACGGGACGGTGGTGAGCAGGGGCTGTTAGGACTTGCGTTCCACCCGGATTACGCATCCAACGGCTATTTCTACGTCAACTACACGATTCAGGACGGCAGCACCAGGATCGAGCGGTATCAAGTGTCGGCCGATCCGAATCGCGCGGACGTCAACTCAGACAAGGTCATAATCCAGATCCCGCAGCCGTACGGCAACCACAACGGTGGCATGGTGCTGTTCGGGCCGGATGGCATGCTGTACATCGGGATGGGGGATGGCGGATCCGCCAACGACCCACAGGACAACGGCCAAAACGCGGCCACGCTACTGGGATCGCTGCTACGAATCGACGTCGACGGGGGAGATCCGTATGCCATCCCAAACGACAACCCGTTCGTGGGGAACCCGCAGGCGCGTGATGAGATCTGGGCCATCGGCTTGCGGAACCCGTGGCGCTTCTCGTTCGACAGCCAGGATGGACTCCTGTACATCGGAGATGTGGGTCAGAACGCCTGGGAAGAAGTCCACGTCGCCCCGCTGGACGTGGGCGGGCTCAACTACGGTTGGAACGAGATGGAAGGGCGGCACTGCTTTGGGATGGGCGGCTGCGACCAGACCGGTCTTACCCTCCCTCCCGTGGAATACGGGCACGACAATGGCTGCTCCGTGATTGGCGGCATCGTCTATCGCGGCACGGCGCTAGCGGACGTGGCCGGTCACTACTTCTACTCCGACTGGTGCGGCGGGTGGCTCAGGAGCTTCCGCTACGTGAACGGTGCGGCCACGGCACATTCTGAATGGGCGGTGGGCGATATTGGCAACGTGCTCACGTTCGGTGAGGACGCTGCTCGCAACGTCTACATCGGATCCCAGAATGGGCGGGTCTATCGCCTGATCCCTGACGGCGGCTAACCGCCGCCGCCTCTTCCAAGGGGGCCGAGCGCCGATCGTGCGCGACCACTCGTCAGCTCAGCCATTACTCCTCGACGCCAATTTGCGCGTGATCTTTTCGATTACGCTCATGGCCATGCTCGGTGTCGCGAGTGTGACACCGGCTTTTCCGCGAATCAGCACTGCCCTTGACGTGACCCCAGAGGCCGTGGGGTGGCTCATCTCTGCATTCACGGTTCCCGGTGTGTTCTTGGCACCTGTGTTGGGCGTCGCCGCCGATCGATTCGGTCGCAAGCGCATTCTTGTCCCCTCACTCCTCGTCTTCGGCCTGGCAGGTGCGGCATGTGGTCTGGCGCGCGACTTCGAGGTGTTGTTGGCCCTGCGATTCCTGCAGGGCGTTGGTGGCGCGGCACTCGGGTCGCTCAACGTGACGCTCATCGGTGACCTGTACGACGGAGGGCGCCGCACGACGGCCTTTGGGTACAACGCGGGCGTCCTGAGCATCGGGACGGCCGTGTATCCCGCCATCGGCGGCGCCCTGGCCCTCCTCGCCTGGTATGTGCCGTTCTTCCTGCCGATCTTGGCAGTGCCGGTGGCGTTTTTCGTGTTGTCGGTCCTCAAGTACCCGGAGCCCAGGTCCCAAACCGCGTTGGGCACGTACCTGCGGAGCGCGCTGCAGCTCGTGCGAAGCGGCCAACTGCTCCTCCTGTTCACGACAGGCGTGGTGATCTTCATCCTCATCTACGGGGCGTACCTCACGTTCCTTCCCTTCGTGCTGGAACGGCTCTTCGGGGCGACACCTCTCGGGATTGGAGTCGTGTTTGCAGCGGCATCGTTGGCTACAGCAGTGGGGGCGTTTCTGGTGGGCAAGCTCGCCCAATTGACGAGCCAGCGGCGTTTGATCCTCATCGGTTTCGTACTCTACAGTGTCACGATGGGCGCCATTCCTCTCGTTGAGGCGCTGTGGCTGATCGTCGCCCTGGCGATGGCATTCGGGTTCGCTAACGGGATCACGGTTCCCACAGTGATCACCCTCGTTGCCGGCACCACATCTGGAGAGCACCGCGCGATCATCATGTCGGTCAACGGGATGGTGCTGCGATTGGGGCAAACGGTGGGCCCCCTGATCGCAGGCCTCGCATACGCTTGGCTCGGACTCGGCGCAGCGTTTTGGGTATGTGGCGGGCTGGCGCTGGGGATGCTCATCGTGTTGGGGATCGTCGAGGTGAAAGGTGAAAGGTGAAAGGGTGAAAAGTGAAAGATGAAGAGTGAAACGTCGTTCGTATCCCGTATCCCGCATCCCGTATCCCGTCTGTATCTTCCGTCCATGACCCGCACCCAGGCTGAGAAGCGCGTTCGCGAGCTCCACGCCGAGCTGCGGCATCACGATTACCTGTATTACGTGAAGGATGCGCCGGAGATCTCCGACGCGGCGTATGACACGCTGTTTCAGGAGCTCAAGGCGCTCGAAGCGCAGTTCCCGGAGTTCCGGACGCCCGATTCTCCGACCCAACGCGTGGCCGGCATGGCGCTCGATCAGTTTCCCAAGGTCACGCACACGGTACCGATGCTGAGCCTCGACTCCAGTCAGGACGAAGACGCGCTCAAGCGTTTTGACGATCGACTGCGCAAGGCCCTGGGCAGCGACATTCGGTATGTGGTCGATCCCAAGTTGGATGGTGCATCGGTCGAGCTGGTGTATGAAGGCGGCGTGTTGGTTCGCGCCTCTACCCGCGGTGACGGTGCGGTCGGTGAGGGAATCACCGAGAACGTCCGGACTATTCGGAGCGTGCCGCTCAGACTGCGTGACGGGAAATCGGGTGCACCATCGTTCTTGGCGGTGCGTGGCGAAGTGATTCTGCGGGTGGCGCAGTTCGAGAAGCTCAATGAGCGATTGCTTGAGGAGGGCAAAGAGCCGTTCGCCAATCCGCGGAACGCTGCCGCCGGGGGTCTGCGACAGCTCGACCCACAGAACACGGCCCAGCGACCGCTCGATATCTATGTCTACGACATCTTAGGTGTAGAGGGCGACGAGCCCGACACGCAGTGGGAAGTCCTGCGGTCGCTCGAGGCATGGGGCTTCCCGGTCAATGAGTTGGCGCGTCAGGTGACATCTGTGGACGAGATCGTGGAGTATCACGCGCAGCTCACCGAGCAGCGCGATGATCTCGAATACGAGATCGATGGCGTCGTCGTGAAGCTCGATGACCTGACGGCAAGAGATGACCTGGGGGTGACGTCGCATCACCCACGTTGGGCGTTCGCATTCAAGTTCCCCGCACGGAAAGAAGTGACCCGGGTGTTGGCCATCGTGCCCAGCGTCGGGCGGACGGGTGTCGTCACCCCTGTGGCTATGCTACGTCCCGTCGAGTTGAGCGGAGTCACGGTGAGCCGCGCGAGTCTGCACAATCGCGAGGAAGTGGGGCGCAAGGACGTACGCGAAGGCGATCGAGTGCGCGTGCAACGTGCGGGAGACGTCATCCCCCAGGTGCTGGAGCGGATTGCGGAACCGGGCAGAAGACGGAAGCCCCGCTTCAAGATGCCGACGACGTGTCCCTCGTGCGGCACGCCACTCATCGAACGCGGGCCCTTCACTGTGTGTCTCAACGGATTCCAGTGTCCGGCACAGCTCGCAGGACGGATTCAGCACTTTGCCTCACGAGACGCGCTCGATATCGCAGGGCTGGGTGAGGGAACCTCAAAACAGCTCGTGACTGAGGGGCTCGTGTCCCAACTACCCGACCTATTTGACCTGCGAGTGGAGCAGTTACTGCAAA
>JAOTWK010000675.1 GCA_029862935.1 Gemmatimonadota bacterium
CCTTCGGCTTTTCGACCGCTCCTCGACCCGAAGGCCCCGCCTCTGTCAAGCCCGATTCGCGAGAGTCGCCTACTCAAGAGCGAGAGCGATGGAGCTGGTTGCTACTTCCTGTGTCGTGAGAGCACGTGGTTCTTTCGCTGCTTCGATTAGCCCCTGCGTCAGTTCGCCCGCCGCCCAACAAGCGGTTGCAGCTGACGCCCAACAGCTCGTTCCAATCGATCCGTGGTACCGTTCTGGCGGCGGACGCCGTGCCCCAGCGTTGGCGGTCAGCGCTGTTGGGCGCAGCTGAACCGCCGGTCCGTTAGGCCGCAGGGAAATCTTCCGTGATGATTCACCGATCGACGACGGACGATCTTGGGCAGGTGCGTTCCTTGCTCGCTGCAGCCGACCTCCCGACCCTTCCGCGAAGTTTGCCGCTCTCCAATGTCCTTGTCGCGTTACAGGGCGATGTCGTAATCGGAGCCGTCGCGCTGGAAGTTAGAGGTCTTCGGGGCCTCCTGCGATCAGTGGTTGTCGAACCACAGCACGCCCGCAGAGGGGTTGGTACCTCTCTCCTCCAAAGTCTGGTTGCTCGAGCGCAAGAACTCAGCCTTCGGGAGCTGTATTTGATCACGGTGGGTGCAGAGAAGTTCTTTTCCAAAGCGGGATTCGTTGCGGTACGGCGCCACGATGTGCCCGAAGAGATCTCCTCGACTGAACTATATCGGGAGCACTGTCCCGGGGAAGCCAGCGTCATGCGACTTCGCCTTGTCGCCCGCCATGTGTAGTGACACTGGTGTCCTGCGGCCTAACAAGCCGTTGCAGCTGACCGGCCAACGCGCCAGCGTTCCAGCTTCGCGAGACACCGTGGTATGCTGGTGTCTTTACCCTCAAGTGGGGCCGGCAGCTGAACGGCCGGTCCGTTAGACGGCGGGAGTGCCCTTGGAGCAAGAGCTTCGCTCAGTTGCTGCCCCTAGTCTGCTCGTCCTCGCCGCCCTCGCCTCCTTCGCACTCGCGGGGCAGGCGCCGCTTAGCGCACACTACTCGCTAGCTCTGTTTCGCGAGGTGTGCCTGATCTCAGCGGGGGGTCTCTGGCTTGGCCTCGGACTTCGGCATGTTCGTCGGCGCGGAGCTATGCTGCAGACCGTCTTGTTCCCGGTTGCGGGCGTGTTGGTGTTCCTCTTCGTGGTCGCCATGTCTTTCTCCACTCTTCAATTGTTTGAGTCCGTCGCTGGGCTAATCAACGAACCCGATATCGACCAAGTGAAGGAGACCGCTGCTGCCGTGATCACCGATCCCGAGTCGAGTCCCGAGCGCCGCGCATGGGCAAGTCACCTTCGAGCCAGAATGGTCTTCGTTCGCACAGGGGAACTCTTGCCGATCCTAGACGCGTCCGGGAATGAGTCGGTCTTTCAGCCCACGGAGCAGGATCACGAGCAACGTCTCGCGGAGGAGCGAATGCGAGTTCTCGCGCCGTACGCAGCGGCCAGTTCGCGTCGGACTATTCAGATCGTCGGTTGTGCAGCAGTCATTTGCCTCGCGTTGGGATTAGCTACGCCTGTCCGGCGCGCGCCCGCCGCCTAACAAGCCGTTGCAGCTGACCGGCCAACGCACGGGCGTTCCGGTGTAGCGAGGTTCCGTGGTATGCTGGTGCCTGTACCTTCAAGTGGGGCCGGCAGCTGAACGGCCGGTCCGTTAGGCAGCGGGGCGGTGCCAGATGATGAGGCTTGTCGACTACCTCGAAGGTCGATCAGTCCTGCTTCATCCATACCGTTGGTGGCTGGGCGGCACTTTCGGAACTCTCGTCATCCTGATGACTTTGCTTGTCCGGCAGCAAACTTTCGGTGGCATCCTCGCATCCGTTCTCTTCGCCATGCTCTCGTTTTTCCTCATGTGGGCCTGGGGCCTCATCTGCCTTATCACCTGGTTGCACCCGCAGAGTGGCACGATGCGATACGGAAGCCGATGGTGGCTCGGAATGCCTCGGCCCTTACAAACGTTCTTCCGAGCCTACGGCGCCGTGTTCCTCGTAATCTGGTTCGCGATGTCGTTCCTGTTTCTTGTTCTCCTAAGCGGCATTCCGATTGCGACCGCT
>JAOTWK010000115.1 GCA_029862935.1 Gemmatimonadota bacterium
GCCGTTTCAACCGCACGGTGACCATCGTAGTTGCCGCGCTCATGATTCCGACGGCGCTCATTGCGCAACGGTATGACCTTCTGATCACCGGTGGACGCGTCATGGACGGCACGGGGAATCCGTGGCGCTATGCCGACGTGGCGCTGCGAGGTGATCGTATCGTGGCGGTGGGAAATCTCTCGGATGCCTCGGCGGACAGAGTCATCGATGCCCGTGGCAAGGTCGTGGCGCCCGGGTTCATCGACATTCACTCCCACGCGGACGGCACCAACTACGGGTCGCGCGGTCTCCGGTCGACGGATCGCAAGCGTCGCGCGGCACCGAACCTCGTGACGCAAGGCATCACGACCGTCGTGGTGAACCAGGACGGGCGCTCGCCACCATCGATTGCGGACCAGACGGCGGAGCTCGAGCGATTGGGGATCGGACTCAACGCGGTGCTGCTGGTGGGACATGGGGCCGTGCGGCGACAAGTGCTGGGCGAGGACCATGAACGCGCATCAGCGCCGGCGGAGATCCAACGCATGCGTGATCTCGTGCGCCAGGCCATGCTGGACGGCGCGTGGGGGATGTCCGCCGGCCTCGAATACGTGCCGGGTCGGTGGAGCACTACGGACGAGGTCGTCGCCATGGTCGAGGAGATCGTCCCGTTCGGCGGCGTCTACATCTCCCATGAGCGGAGTGAAGGCGCGGACCCGATGTGGTACTGGCCCAGTCAGTATGCGGGCCGGCCCCCATCGTTGATCGACGCGGTTCGTGAAACGATCGAGATCGGCGAGCGCACCGGAGCGACGGTCGTGGCATCCCACATCAAAGCGAAGGGTGCCAACTACTGGGGTACGAGCGCAGTCGTCATCCGGCTGATCGAGGAAGCACGCCAGCGTGGGGTGTCGGTGTACGCCGATCAGTATCCCTACAACACGACGGGAAGCGACGGCAGTACCGTGCTGATCCCGCGCTGGATCGTGACCTCGGAGCAGGTCGGTGACGATCGGGACTTCTCGGCCTCGCTGCGCACCGTCTTGGCCGATGACTCACTCGCGACGCTGCTCCGTGCGGATATCGCGCACGAAATCCAGCGCCGCGGCGGTCCCGAGAACATCCTCGTGATGGAGTACCGTCGTCGCGGCGCCGTTGGGAAGAGCCTTGCCGAACTCGCCACCGCACGCGACATCACCCCCGTCGATATGGCGATCGTGTTGCAGTTGGAAGGCGATCGCCGACAACCTGGTGGCGGGGCGCTCCGAGGCTTCTCCCTTTCCGAACACGATATCGAACCGTACGCGGCTCAGGAGTGGACCGCCACCGCGACGGACGGATGGGTCAGCCTGCCCGAAGACGGGCTCACCCACGCTCGCGTCTACGGCACGTTCCCGCGCAAGATCCGGCGCTACGCGCTCGAGCGAGGCGTGTTGTCAGTGGAGGCGGCCGTGCGGTCGGCGACGTCGCTCCCGGCAGCCATCATAGGGTTCGCCGACCGTGGGTTGGTGCACGAGGGGTACATGGCGGATGTGGTCGTGTTCGATCTGAACGAGGTGCGGGACAATGCGACGTTCTTCGAGCCGCATCAGTATTCCAGCGGCATCGAATACGTGATCGTCGGTGGGAAGTTCGCGGTCGATCAAGGAAAGCCGACGGGAGAGCTCATCGGTCGCGTGCTCACGCGCGACGAGGCAGCAAAAGCTGCCACCGGTGGGTAACCGCGTATGACCGTGAGGGGGTAGCAATGATGCCGTCACGAAGCATGCGAAGAGTGGTGCTCCTCTCGAGCGCCTGCGTTGTGGGACCAAGCGCTCTCGGCGCGCAGGTCCACGGTGTCGAAACCGAAGCGATCGGTGCGGCGCGCTCCGCCGTCCAGAGCTTCATGGAGACGCATACGGTTCCGGGAATCTCGGTGGCCGTCGCAATTGACACGCACATCGTCTGGTCACAGGGATTTGGCTATGCGGATCTCCGTGATAGTACTCCGGTCTCAGCGGAAACCCAATTTCGCGTGGGAAGCATCTCGATGGCGCTGACGGCGGCGGGGGTGGGACTCCTGCTCGAGCGCCAGCAGCTGTCTCTTAGCACACCGATCCGGAGGTACGTACCGGCGTTCCCTCATAAGCGACACGATATCGCGGTGGGGCAGGTGGCCGGGCACATGGGCGGCATCCGGCATTATCGAGGCGAGGAGTTCTACAGCACGCGCCACTACAACAGCATCGCCGAAGGATTGGAGATCTTTGCGCGGGACAGTCTGGAATACGAGCCGGGAACGCGGTTCTCGTTCTCCAGCTACGGGTGGAACTTGTTGAGCGCCGCGATCGAGTCAGTGGCCAAGCAGGATTTCCTTGTCTTCATGCAACGCGAGGTGTTCGACGCGCTCGGCCTCAGGGGGACACAGGCCGACCACGTCGACGTCGACTTTCCGAATCGAACGCGGTTCTATCAGCTGAACGACGCCCAAGTGATCGAAGAGGCCCCATTCGTCGACAATTCCTATAAGTGGGCCAGTGGCGGCTTTCTCTCGACGCCGAACGATCTCGTGCGATTCGGGTTGGCGCACCTTGGATCCGATTTCCTGAGCCCCAAGACGGTCAAGCGTCTCTGGACGTCGCAGCGGACGAATGACGGGGTGGAAACCGGATACGGAATCGGTTGGTGGGTTGGCCGCGACGCCGACGGACGTCGGGTGGTGAGCCACACCGGGAGTTCCGTGGGTGGCCGCGCGATCCTGTTGATCTACCCGGATGATCGGGTTGTGGTCGCGGTGTTGGCCAACCGCAGCGGCGTACGGTTCCGCGGGCTGCCGCAGGAGATCGCCGAAGCGTTCATTCAGTGAGTACGAAGTCTTTCTGCTCTTGTCTCTCTACCCGGGCGCTTGACGGGTTATCGAGGTCTCGAAGGTGTGTTGCCCACTCACCTCTTAGCGTTTGAGGAGGAGATATCATGGGGCCGATCGATCCGGACCTGTTTGTGATCTTCCCGAGCATCATCGTGATCACGGCTCTGATCCTCCGTTTCAGGCTCAAGAATAAGGAGCTGGAGACTCGAGGCAGCAATGCTGAGTTGGGACCGGTGGTCGATGCGCTGCGTGAGCGGGGTCTTGAGAGCGCATGTGACGCGCCGGCGGTAGGCGAGGTGGGCGAATGCACAAGCTCGCGGCTCAGGGAGGCGACGTGATACGGGTGTCCGACGTGACGTGTTTGGTGACCGTGCTTATCGGCGCGCTGGTGCTGGCGCGCCCGCTCCCGTCACAAGAGACGCTGGCGATCGAGCGCGAGTTCATCCTGCCCACGCCTGGGCTCGGCGTGGCGAACGCGATCGTCGCGCTCGAGGGAGGCGGGCTCGTTGCTGTGGGATACGCCGATCTCGGGCCTGGCAAGGGAAACGACGTGGTGCTTGTCCGATTCGATGCGGCTGGCGATACCGTGTGGACTCGGTCATACGGCGGACCGCGGGCGGATTTCGGTTGGGACGTCGTCGAGGGCGACGGCGGGTTGTACATCGCGGGGTTCACCGAGGCGCCGACGGAAGGCCGGGAAGATGTGCTCGTGATGCGCCTCGGGGCTGCGGGCGAGCCGCGGTGGGAGCGCACGTTCGGAGAGGTCGGACGTGACCGCGCCTGGTCGGCCACCCTCGCCCCGGATGGCGGCATCGTGGTCGCCGCGGAGAGCGAGGACATGGGTCGTGGAGGGCGCGACGCCTACGTGATGCACGTTGGCGACGACGGGGCGGTACGCTGGGCGCGCCGGGTGGAGGCCCCGGGAGATCAGCGCGTGTATCACATCGCGCGGACGAGTGACGGCGCGTTTGTCGTCACGGGCACCACGGGCAGCAATGGCGACGCCCCGCGCGACGCGTACGTGGTCCGGCTGAATGCTGCGGGAGAAGTCGAGTGGACGCGCTCGTTTGGTGGGCCCCTGGACGATGTGGGTCACGGGGTACTCGCGTTAGACGGGGGCGACGTACTCATCACCGGCTACGGGGCGACGCGTTCGAACGGTGGCACCGATGTGTATCTGCTCCACCTCGACCAATTGGGAGACCCCCGTTTCTGGGAGCACCATGGTGGGGCCGACAGCGACCGCGCCATGATGAGTGCTGTGGGACCGGGCGGCGGCTATGTGAGTGTCGGGTTTTCGATTGGACCAGCCGGGTCGGACATCGTCGTCTTGGAAAGTGATGCGGCCGGCCATGAACGAAGTTGGACGGCGTTCCCGCGACCGGGTGACGATCGCGGCGTCATGATTCTTGCGCGGCCGACCGGCGGGTACGTCCTTGCTGGGATGCTGGGCCGTTCGCGCTCGTCCCCTGGCAGGTTCGCGGTGTGGTGGCTGACCAGCCGGTACTAGACGTCTGCTTCTCACGGGGCCGCCGCTGCCACCAAAGCCCTACTCCACCCTCAGACATTACTCGCCCGTCGTGTCCGCGTGTTAGGCGGCTGGTTCCCACGTACCAGTGACTCCTCTATGCTCAAACTCGGCTCGCCGTTTCGCATCCTCCAAGCTGCGGTGCCGAGTATCCGTGACCGGACCCTATGCTTCGTCGCAATAGAAGAGGAAGTACGCGTCTCCGTCCTGACAGAACGCCAAAGCGCTCGCCGGCCCTGTGGCGATCTATCACTGTGACTGCCAGTAGCTGCCAGTACTCACAGTGATCTCTCGTTGCACCTAGCTAAGAGCCTAATAGCCAAATAGCCGATAGCTGTTTACACCCTCTGCGCCACGCCGTAATATGGCCACTGATCAGGACCGAGCGTCGGAACCACAACACAGTGTCCGATCGCGTGGGGAGGGATCATCATGTGTGCCCCAATGCTCCGTTGGTGCCGGCGGCATTCGCACTGGCTCTGGCCGTGCCGGCCGATGCGCAGGACGTCTGGCGCGCCTACCAGTTCCGTGACAATGAAGAGTTCCGTTACGACCTCAAGCAGACCGAGAATGGAGCGGTAACGACCGGGTTCTATCTGCTCTCGGTGCAGCCGGCCGGGGCCGGCCGTATGCAACTGGCGATCCAGGGTAAGCTTGCCGACACGGAGTGTTCCGGCAGCGCGACCGTTGAGCGCGGGTCGGCGAGCCCGTACCAGTTGTCGACCGGCTGTCAGATGCTGGCCCCGGTCCTCGTAGGGGCGTTCATGCCGATGTCCACGTGGTTCATGAACCGACCACTCGTGCCGGGCGACACGTGGGATGTCGGCCACAAAGGCGAGTCGGTTTCATTCAGGGTGAATGGCGCCTGCACGCATGCCGGCCAAGCCGGCCGGCGGGTCGAGGTGAGGCACAACAACGAGGTCCGGCTCAAGGCCTGTTTGGCACCCGATATAAGACTGCCGCTCGCCGTGTTTTGGAGCGAGGAAGGTGACGATCCCATCGAGATCGAGCTGGTGGGGTATCAACGGTAACTACGGCTGCTTGCCACCGATCGAGGTCGCGGTCTAAGCGAGGTACTGACGCCATGAAACGCTCAAGAGTCGGAGGCCTGGGCCTGGCCGGTATGGTGCTGGGTCTGATCGTTCTCGCAATGCCGCCGGCGGTGGGGCAGGCTAGTGCGGTCTCGGATCGCGACTGCACTGCCCTCGAAGCCTATCGTGCGGCGCTGGCGCGACCCGAGGTGCGAACGGCCAGCCGGACCGAGATCCGTCGTCAGCTGAGGGCCAATCCACCGGTCGCACTGCTCGAGGGATACTGGGTGAGTCCGGTCGACCTGCACCATGTGCTGGAGGTTGCGGCCGGTCTGGAGCCCGACGGAACCCATCGGCTGGTCGCCTTCGCGTTCACAACCGGATGGCTGCGGGACCGCATTCCGCTGCCCTATGTGGGCGATTTTCATGGGCATGGTGCCCCCGGCGCGGGAGCGTCCCCACCGGAAATCGTCCTCGTGCCGGTGAGGGAACCCAGCGACATCGTCCTCGAGTACCTGCCTCCACCCCCTGGTCCGGGCGAGACCGAGTGCTACTACTTCTGCGGCGATCCGGCTCAATGGGATTTTGACGGGGACGGTACGGTCAACTCGGCGGATCCCGACGACGACGATGACGGGGTGCCGGACCGCCGCGATGCGTATCCCTACTGGCCGCCGAAGAGCAGCTGTGATTGCGGCGAGCGAGATTTCGTCGGGTTCATGGAAAAATTCTCGTCCCAGATCACCGAACTGGTGCTGGCAGCTCATGACCGGCTTGGCCGCGGGGTGGATGAAGAACCAGCAGTGAGCCTGGCCGCGGTGGGTGACGATCAGGCTGCGATTCGGTTGTTACTACCGGATGGCGGCGATCGGTGTCGCCAGGAAGACCTCGGCTGCCTCGATGCAAGCGCACCCGGAGTTCGCTATGTGAGCAAGGACCCGGAGGCCTGTGCGATAATCCGGTACACGTGTGAGAAGGGCAGCTTGGGATTCTCCAACGCGTGCGGCTGCGGGTGCGTGAGGAGTGAGAAGTAATGAGGCGGGAAGGCGGTAGGGGAGAAGTGTCTCACCGTCTACAGCGCGGCTAGCGGGAACGATATCGACGTTGGGCCAAGTCTTGTAGTAAGCGTGACTGCCTGGCCACTCCGGCGAGCACCAGTTCGGTGCTCCGCCAAGAGTCGCGGCCGCCGTTCACCATCCCTCCGTTCCTGACGCCCCTTTTGAAGGGTCCCTGATCTGATCGGTGATCCACCCATGCCTCTTGAGACAGGGATCCCTTCACCCGGGGATCCTAGTGTCAAGCATTTGTCCTTGACATTCTTTATACAGCTATACATCTTTACGACGGGAAACGGGTAATGACCCAATTTAAGTCTAATCGTAGCAATACCTTAGTAGCTAAATAGCCTACGATGCATCGGAAAGGCCGACGCCATCGCATGACAGCCGGAATCGTGGTTGCGCTCGTTGTCGTCCTCGGGGTGGGGGGGATCGCCGCCGTCGTGCTTCAGGTGGACGATTGGCGGCGGGACCTGACGACCAACGTTGCTGAGACTTCGCGGGACGCCTCCGATCCGCTCATGCGGCCAATCCGGACCGATCGGCTGGTAGGGAGCACTGCTCGTGCGGTGCGGCGTGCGGCGGGCGGGCTCCGCGGCTGGAGGTTTGTCGGAGACTCAGACGTGGAGGACGGGATCGAGCTTCGCTTTGTCCGTGTGACCAAGTGGTTTCGCTTCACCGACGACATCCGTGTCACCGTCGAAGACCGCGGCGTCGATCGGCTCATTCACGTGCATTCCGCGTCCCGTATTGGTGGGGCGGACCTCGGCCAGAACCCTCGAAACATCCGGGAGTTGACCCGGGCGCTCCGAGAGCTCGTTCGAGACGGTAGCGCGACGCCTTACTGAGCGATCGGTGTGCCCGGCAGCATGGTGCGAGGCTCGCTTCCCGCGAGGCAGAGCGAGTGTGTTGCACGAGTGGGATCAGCGGGATCGAGCACCTCGCGCTGCGGCTCCGCGCAGCTCGGGCGGCTCTTTCCTTGTCGCGTTCAACTGACCAAGCCTGGCCATGCGCGGGTGATCGAGCCCTCTACCTCAGAATCTCTCGAGATACTCAGGTGGCGGGGCAAAGAGCGATAGATCGGGACGCTCATTGCTTCCTTTGAGAGACACCATTTCGTAACGAACTCGACCGCCGCCGGTAACCGCCCAGCGTGGTACACGGAGATTGCCGAACCGCTGCAGAGGGCCGAAGCTATAGCTGTACTGGGTTGTCGCCCAGACCACCGGCTCCTTTCTCGTGTTGAGCAGGATCCAACCGTGGACCTCGTCGTCTGGGCCTCGGATCTCGAGCCCGGTGGTGCCCGGCATATTCCTGATTGGACCGAACTGGACATGGTAGTCGCTATCGCCTCGGGCAACGGCTCTCGCTATCCGGTAGATGCTGTACGGAGCGCGCTCCATAGCGTTGGCGTATGCCTGATCGCTGGCGTACGAGAATTCCCCGTTGATGATGTTCCAGTATCGATGCTCCGGGCTGTACGCTCGGACCCTGCGGTACACCTCACTGTCCATTGTGACGTATGAACGTGGCCCTGTTAGATCGAGGATCTCGTTCTCCACGTAGATATCGGGGCGACTGAAGATGTCCCACTCGTGGACGAAGTGAACACTCTCGAGTTCACGCCAGATGGCCAGGCCGCCCATCGCTCGGACCATCTCTTCGGCGTCTGCAATCGCAGCGGGATCTCCACGGACCCCGGATGGTTCTTGCGCCGCTAGATACGAGTCTGATGACAGGGCGAGGCAGAGCAGTGTGCTGAAGAAGCCGAGAGTGCGCCTCCGTCGTGTCGTCCTCAGGAGAAGACAAGTCATGGTGCTACTCCCTTCGTTCACGCTAGCCCTTGATCAGTGCCAAGCCAGCCGGGAAGAAGCTCCTACTGTGCACCGGACACTGGGCGTTGGTCGAGGAAGCTTGGGCCAGCAACAGGCCGAGCAGTACACTGACGGTCAAGGCTGGGGACGCATTGGCCTGGCAGCTTCAGGCGCGTGCTAGGCCGTTTCATTGATGCGGTATTCAAGCTCAATCTCGTCCCGCATTGGGATGCCATCGGCGGAGACGAGCGGCAGCGACGGCTTCAGCCTGCGCGAGTGCTCCAAAGCTCCGCGATGCACGGCGACCAACTCGTATCCACGCCTCTGATAGAACCCAAGGGCTTGGAGGTTGTCATTCGTGGTGATAAGCCACAGTCTCGAACATCCTGTCTTCAAAGCTACGGCCTTGACCGCATCGAGCAGAGCTGTTCCCACGCCCACTCCCTGGGAGACACTGTTGAGCGTGATGACTTCGCATTCGCGATGTTGAACCGAGTAGGTCACGAGGCCAACGTTGTGGCCTGATGGGTGAACAGCGACAAAACCAGAGAGCTCATGGGGATGGTAGATGGCGCCATGAGCAACGACGTAGTCCGCCCCCCAATGCTCCTTGGCAAACTGGACGACCCAGTCTCGGTCACTGTCTTCAAGTGCCCGGACTACGAAGCTACACACGGTCGACATGGCGGTCCTGCCTAACTCTGTCGTCCATCAGCTGCCGGCGACTCTTCAAGATGCGCACCGGCACGTAACGTAGCATGTGCCGCCCATCCGCATAAACGAAATGCTTCCTTTGAAAACGTACGCGCCCGGCAGTCTGCATGGACTTGTTAGGCGCCAGCCGTTTGACCGTTGACTCCTCGAAGCATGTATAGGCCAAGTACCGGAACGGGCATCCCAAGGAGCAGGATGATCATCCAGGCCGACGTCGTTTCCTCGAATCCCGCAACGCCAACTGCTCGCGCACCCACGTAGGCGTTGAGTAGGA
>JAOTWK010000676.1 GCA_029862935.1 Gemmatimonadota bacterium
CCCTTGAGCTGCCGCTTTGCCTCGACGATCTCTTCCGACGGAAGACCCTCGCGACCCACCCTGCCGAATTCCTCGAGAATGACGCTCACCGCCTGCTGGGCTGTCGACGGATGCGTCCCCACGTAGACGGCCGTGGTCCCGGTCTCGTAATAGAACGACTGATGCGCATGGATCGCGTACGCTAGGCCCAGTTCCTCGCGTACGCGTTGGAACAGGCGACTGGACATCCCACCACCAAGCACCGTGTTCAGCAACAACAATGGCAGTCGCCTGTCGTCGCGATAGGCAAACGTGTCCGTTCCGAGAACCACGTGGCTCTGCACCGTTTCGCGCTCGACGCGCTGGGTCAGGCGCTGGGCCGACGGCACGGGCAAGACCGTGGGGGGCTCTGGCCCACCGTCACAGGTAAACCAACCGCACTTGGTGGCCAACTTGAGCAGCAGGTCGTGATGGAGGCTGCCTGCCGCGGTGATCACGACTTGCCGTGGATGGTAGGCCCGTCCGTGGAGCGTCCGGAGATCTGTTGCCGTCAGCTCGGCAACCGTGTCGCGCGTCCCGAGTATGGAATATCCATATGGGTGGCGCGGCCAGAGCGCTCGGGCGTGCAAATCGAACACGAGATCATCCGGCGTGTCCTCTACCGTGCTGATCTCCTCCAACACGACCTTGCGTTCCAACTCCAAATCGGCCGAGCGGAGCGCAGGGTTCCGCACCACATCTGTGAGAACGTCGAGTGCACGGGGGAGGTCTTCATCGAGCACGCGGGCTTGGTACGACGTGTACTCCCGTCCCGTGAATGCATCCAGGGCGCCACCGCGGCTCTCGAGCTCCAACGCGATGTCGCGTGCGCTGCGCCGGTCGGTGCCTTTGAACACCATGTGCTCCAGCAGATGCGACACGCCCATCTTCGCGGCGTCTTCGTGAGCTGAGGATGCCCGGACCCACACCCCCACGGCCACCGATCGGACGCCTGGTAGCACCTCGGAGAGTACGGTCACCCCGTTCTCCCCGACGGTGCGGTACAGGCGCTCGTCCAGCTTGACCGTGTCCATCGGGCCGGTCAGCGTGCGGGCGCGGCTGGCTTCTCTAGAAGGGCCTTGCGTGAGAGCCGCATTTTCCCGCGGTCGTCGATCTCGAGCAGTTTGACGCGAACGTTGTCACCCTTCTTGACCACATCCTCCGTCTTGTTCGTCCGCTCATGCTGCAATTCGGAGATGTGCAACAGGCCTTCTTTGCCAGGCAGGATTTCGACGAACGCACCGAACGCGGTGGTGCTCTTGACGACACCCTCGTACACCTGACCGACTTCCGCCTCCTGCACGATGCTTTCGATGATCTCGCGAGCACGCTCGCCGGCCGCACCGTCGATGGACGAGATGGTGACCATGCCGGAATCGTCTACGTTGATCTCCGCGCCGGTCTCTTCTTGGATCCCACGAATGATTTTGCCTTTGGGTCCAATGATCTCACCGATCCGTTCAGGATTGACTTGAATCGTGATGATGCGGGGCGCGTACCGCGACAAGTTGCTCCGCGGTTCCGCCATCGTCTGCGCCATCACATCGAGGATGTGCAGACGCGCCGCACGCGCCTTCTTCAAGGCTTCCCGAATAACACCAAGATCGAGCCCGTGAATCTTGATGTCCATTTGGATGGCCGTCACACCGTCCCGGGTTCCCGCCACCTTGAAGTCCATATCGCCCAGATAGTCCTCGGTGCCGAGAATGTCGGTGAGGACGGCGACTCGGTCACCGTCCTTGATCAGCCCCATCGCCACTCCGGCGCACGCGGCCTTCATCGGCACCCCTGCATCCATCAAGGCCAGTGAACCGCCGCACACCGTCGCCATCGAGGATGACCCGTTCGATTCAAGAACATCCGACACGATTCGAATGGTGTACGGGAACTGATCATACGGGGGGAGCAAGGCCTGCAACGCACGCTCCGCCAGGTTACCGTGCCCGATTTCACGTCGAGAGACTCCGCGGATCGGCCGCACCTCTCCCACCGAGAACGGCGGGAAGTTGTAGTGCAGCATGAAGCTCTTTGTCGTCTCTTGCGCCATATC
>JAOTWK010000678.1 GCA_029862935.1 Gemmatimonadota bacterium
GATCGAGATCCCCTGTCTTCCGCTCGCACCTTGCCAGACCCAGTGACGCCTCGCGCAGCATGGGCTGCAACTCGAGCGCTCGCCGATAGCGAGGCATGGCATCGTCGCACGCGCCGCGCAGCTCCGAGGCGAGCGCCACTGCGCGCTCTCGCTCCCCCCGGAACTCACCCACCCCAAACCGTGCCATGAGGGTATCGACCTGCGTGAGCGCGGCCTCGATGCTATCTGCGTCTTCCAGCTCCTCCGCAATCGTCAATCGACCCAGGCCCAACAGGGCATCGAACGGCCCCGAGAGCTGCATGGTCAGCGTCCGCAGTGTGTCCCGTGCGACAGTCACCCGACCAGCACGCACGTACTGGCCCAACCCCTCCAGCTTCAACTGCAGCTGATAGAATGGGATCGCCGCCACGCCACCCTCGGACCAACTTCGCTCCATGTAGTCGACGGCCTGAGACAGCTCGCCGCGACGATCGTGATGGGACTGCAGTGCTCTGTAGACGTCGGCCCGCTCAGCCGGCGTACCCGCGGCACCGAGCGCCTGCTCCAGCCGTGTCCGCGCGTCATCGAACCGTCCAATGTCGAGCGATACTCGCGCGCTCCCCAGCAGTGCATCCACGGCGTCGGGATCGAGCAGCAGGGCGCGGTCGTACTGCTGCAACGCCCGTTCGTGGTCACCCAGCAGTGCCGATGCTCGCGCGATAGCCTCGTACGAATCCGGGTCCTCGGGGAAGCGCGTGGCGTAGCGGCGATAGTACTGGAGCGCGCGGTCGCTCCCGCCCTGCACGAGCGCCGTATTGCCGAGTTGCAGCAGCAATTCCGACCGCGTGGTATCGAGCCCGTACATGGTTTCGAGTTGGACCGCCACGCTATCGTACTCGCCCTCCGCCTGGAACAGCAGCACCAGCACCTGCCGTGCCTGAAAATCATGGGGGTACAGCTCCGCATGCATTCGGGCCACCGCGAGTGCCCGTGCCGGATCCTGCCGTTGGAGCCGATAGTGGCTGGTCTTGGCCGCAAGTTGATAGATCTCTGGCAGTTTGTACGACAACCGGAGCGCCGTCTCGAGTGCCTCTCCGGCAGCAACCGTCTGATTCGCGAGTATCCTGGCCGCGAAGAGTTGAAGGTGTGCCAGCGCGAACAGCGAGTCCCGCGCCACCGCCCGCTCCAATGGTCCAACGGCCGCCTGCGGATTCGTCCGCAATATCGCCACTGCACCGGTCACGTAATCGCGATAGGCCGCGAGGGAGCCGGTCAACGTTTCGGCGACGGGAAGATCGCGGGCATCCTCGAGTTGGGCGGCGGGCACGTCGAGATCACCCTTGAGCACTTCGGTCATGCGATCCACGAGCGCGAAGGGATCACCGCCCGAGAACTCGCGCTCCGTCAGGAGCTGTCCACGCCGAGTCTCGTACAGGCGTGTCGTGACCCGGAGATCGTCGCTCGCCCCGCTCACCGATCCGGTGAGGAACCACTCAAAATGCGTGTCGTTGGCGATCTGTCGCTGGAGCGTGAGCGGCACATTCAGTCCGTCACCGAAGCCCTCGCGCTCCAGTCGCTCGAGGACGTTTTCGGGAGTGGTGACGTAGAAGAACAGGTCCTGGAGCAGATCGTGCCCCGCCGCCATCGGGATACCGTACTGCATCCAGGTGAGTGACGTGTCGCCCTGCGGGTTGTCGAAGAAGAACAGCATCACGTTTTTGCGGAATCCCTCCTTGGGGACCCGCCGCGTGATGACGTTGCCCTCCTCGTCGCGCAGGGTCACTTCGGTCGTGGTGGCGCCCAAGTTCGTGTTGCCGAACAGCACGAACAGAACGGCCGCTGCCAGCACGGCGTTGGCCGGAACACCAAGCTTCTCGACCAGTGACCACCCGTCACCGCGACGACGGTGAGCGAGCAGGGCCACCGTCGGGAGGAACAGCAGCAACGCGATGCCAACAAACGTCGTGAGGTGCAGAGACAGCGCCAGCTGCCCCACCAACCACTTGGTGAGAGCCACACCGAGCACGGCGGCTGCAACGTAGATCGCCACGACGCGTGCGGCGCGCCGGCCCATGAACGCCGTCCA
>JAOTWK010000677.1 GCA_029862935.1 Gemmatimonadota bacterium
ACACGCCGACGACCTCGACTCACTTGCCGTCTTGCTCCCCACCCCCGCTTTCGACTCACTCATGGCAGTTGCCGCGCGCGGCGGCAGTTGGTTTGACGTCTTCTACGATCGCTATCCTACTGCAAGAGCACTGATCGAGCTCACACGTCCTGGGATCTCAGCTAGCGGCCGGGAGGCACTCATAGAAATCAATGCCGTTCAGGGACCGCTTCAAGCTCAAGGAGACATCGCATTCCTCCGTTGTGAGGACGGTCAGTGGGTCGTGGTCGACAGCTTTGGCACGTGGATTTCTTAGTTGATCGGGCCACCTAACACGCGCTTGAAGCAGCCAGGCGCTCGGGGCGTGCGGCTCCAAGTGAGGAGGGAGTTCCGATGCCGGTCAGAGGAAGAACGAGTTTGAGCTACGGCAGGCTGCACGCCTGCAGCTTAAGCGCGAACCGTTAGGTGGCGGCGGCGACCATGACGTCCAGGCGACCTATCCTGCCACGCCACGCGGGGACGTGCGGATTACTCCCGTGCCTCGCTCTCTTCGCCGCAGCGTGCCTCGATCCCGCGCAAGGCCCGCCGCCCGACTTCTCTGTCTCGCTCGAACCCGAGTACCAGTGGAGCGGCGGATCGGTTCATCTCACGGCGGCAGCGTTCGCAGCCGTCCGGGTGAGTCCGACATGGCCGGTCGTGGTGATCGACAACGATACGGTCACTGCCAGGTGGGTCGATGATTCGACGGTCGCTGTCCACCTGCCCCAACGCCCGTCGGGTCGCTACGACGTCGCGGCAACGCTCCCGGATGGGAGCCATGGGGCTGCGTCAGTGCAGTTGGTCGGTCTCCGCAGGCGATACGACGCCGCTGATTTGTCGCTGGGACGGATGATCCCGTGGGGCGCGTTCGAGGTGTTGGCGTTCGGCGGGGTCACCCAGGCTCCCGTCGCGATCGACGTGCGCACGGGCGACACTCGGACGTTTGCCGGCGTTTCGGGGAGCCCCCGCGACTGGACCCTCATGTCGCCCGGGCCCAGCTTCGAACCGGGCACGGCCGTCCTTGCCGCCGACGGGCACCCGCCGCACGCGGCGTGGCGGTTGGAGGCCGGGCCGGCGGCGGCGATCCGGACCGTCGGTTGTCACCCCGACCCGGTGTGGCCAAGCTACGAGCTCGCGTACGAGGTGGTCGAAGTCGCGCCAGGCCGATGTCTCGGGGTATGGCCGGACTCGAGTCAGCTCGTGCACGGTTCCGGCGCGCAGATTTGGACCGATGGGCGCACGACGCCTCTCAGCGCCATTCCCTATATGCGCTTCGAGGCGTTTGTCTCGTTCCGGTTCTCGCCGGATCGCACGCGTCTCGTGCCCGTCGGCCCTACCTCGGCACACTGGACTACACCGGAGTCGCGTGGTTGGCCGGTCTTCAACCAGGATCCGGACGTGGCGTACTTCCTCAGGGCCAAGGCGGTTCCAGGGGCAGCCTTCTCGGCGTCCGGCGATACGCTCGTGGTGGCGGCGGCCGACAGCATCGTCGATTACCGCTATATCGACTGGAGCGTGCGGTTGTATGCCGCTGCCGATGGCCGCGAAATCGCCCGCATCATGGTGCCGGACGCTTTCGAAATCCAGGACGTGCTCGTGGACCCCGTGTTCCCGAGGATTTATGCACTCGGGCTGGAGGCGGAGAGCCGCGCCGACGACAGGGCTACGTACGTCTTCAAGGTCTGGTCGGTACCGGATCTCACCCTCGTGGCGTCGGTGGAGACCGAACCGTTCTTCTGGGATCGGCCCGGGGTCCTGACGTATGGAGGCTCCGGTGGACGCATCTACTACGTGGCCAATGTCGGTGATTGGGCCGGTCCGTGGCCGGGCCAATCACTCGAGATCTTCGAGTTCGACCTACTCTACCCGTAAGCGATGCATCCTGCTGCCACCTAACAAGCGCATGGACCAGCCGAGCGCGTACGTTTTCAAAGGAAGCCGAATGACTGAGCGCCTGGCGTTGATACGAGGACGTTCACCCTATGCGCGCCTGGCAAGCCTGATCGCTCGCAGGTCATGCGCTGACCGTTAGGCGCCAACGCCTCAG
>JAOTWK010000116.1 GCA_029862935.1 Gemmatimonadota bacterium
CCACCCTGTCAACGCGTGGTGCATCGGGGTGACGACCTCGATTGCGCGCGACTACCGCACCTCACGTGCTGGCCGGACGACGGGGGACCGTACATCACCCTTCCTCAAGTCATCACGCGCGATCCGACGACCGGCGTTCGCAATGTTGGGATGTATCGCATTCAGGTACTTGGACGCGATTCCCTGGCGATGCACTGGCAGCGGCACAAGGTTGGTGCGGCTCATTGGCGCGAGATGGCGGCCCGCGGCGAGGTCATGCACGTGGCGATTGCCCTCGGTGGTGACCCGGCATCGGTGTACAGCGCCTCGGCGCCGCTTCCGCCCAACGTGGACGAATACCTCTTTGCCGGCTTCCTCCGGTGCAAGCCGGTGGCGCTCGCCAAGGCGGTGGACTCCGATCTGATGGTCCCGGCGGAAGCCGACATTATCATCGAGGGATACATCGATCCGGGCGAAGCCCTGGTGCTGGAAGGGCCTTTTGGTGACCACACCGGCTTTTATTCGTTGGCGGATTACTACCCGGCTGTGCACGTCACCGCCGTCACCACGCGGAGCGACCCGATCTACCTCGCGACGATCGTGGGTCGACCGCCAATGGAGGACTTCTACCTGGGCCATGCGACGGAGCGAATCTTCTTGCCGCTGCTCCGGCTCACCGTGCCTGAGGTCGTCGACTATCACATGCCGGCACCGGGGATCTTTCACAACCTCGTGTTCGTGAGCATCGACAAGCAGTACCCCGGCCAGGCCTGGAAGGTGATGAATGCCCTGTGGGGGATGGGACTCATGTCACTGGCCAAGGTGCTCGTCATCGTCGATCGGGACGTGAACGTGCGCGACGTCGATGAGGCGTGGTGGGTGGCACTCAATAACATCGACCCAGAGCGTGACGTTCGCTTTACGATGGGGCCGGTTGACGTGTTGGACCACTCCTCACGGGCGTTCACGTACGGGTCGAAGATGGGGATCGACGCGACGACGAAGTGGAAGGAAGAAGGCTTCGACCGCGAGTGGCCGACCCGAATCGAGATGGACGAGGCCACGAAGGCGCGCGTCGATGCCATGTGGACCGCACTCGGGATTTCGCTGCCACACAGGGATTCGTGAGCAATCCAAGTCTCAACGGTCAGACGCTAGCGGGCTCGTCGTCGGTCGTCAGGTACATCAACCTCGTCAAGCTCCCGCACACGGTCTTCGCGCTGCCGTTTGCCGTGCTCGGTGTCGTCTATGCCTCGTTCGACGTGGCCGTGACGCTTCGCGTGGTGCTGCTCGTGGTGGTCGCGTTCACAGCGGCCCGGTTTGCGGCGATGGGCTTCAATCGCATTGTCGACAGACGCTACGACGCGCTCAACCCGCGCACCCGTAGCCGCGAATTGCCTGCCGGCACCCTGTCGGCGGTCGAAGCATGGGTGGCCGTTGTGGTGGCGAGTGTGGTCTTCGTCATCGCGGCCTCTCTCTTGAACCCCTTGTGTCTGGTGCTCAGCCCGGCCGCCCTCACGTGGATTCTGTCGTACAGTTTTGCGAAGCGGTTCACGGCCTGGAGCCACGGCTGGCTTGGGGCGGGACTGGGGATCGCCCCAGTCGGCGGGTATCTGGCCGTGACCGGTGCCTGGGGCGAGCCATGGTGGACCTTGCCGGTCATCGCCCTTGCCGTGCTCACATGGGTCGCCGGTTTCGACATGTTCTACGCACTGTCGGATGAGGAGTTCGATCGGGCACTCGGGCTCAAAAGCGCCGTCGTGGCACTGGGTCGGGCGCAGAGCATCCTGACGGCCAAGCTGCTACACAGGACGACGATCGCGATGCTGGTGCTGTTCGCGGTGGGTACGCCGTTTGGCATATGGTATTACGTCGGGGTGGCATGTGCCGCCGGTATCCTCGCCTATGAGCACCGACTCGTGATGCCAGCCGACCTGAGCCGACTCGACGCGGCCTTCTTCCGCATGAACGGCGTGATGAGTATCGTCGTTGCACTCTTCGCGCTCTTGGATCGCGCGATATGAAGGTCTCGATGTCGGCGTCCGACAAGGGCCGCAAGAGGAACAAAGGCGGACCGGCCCGTCGGCGTGCCCCCCCAGGGAAGGGACGCGATCGTCCAGCGAAGGGGCCTCCGCCTGCAGGACCGCCACGGCATCCGCACAAGACACCGACGCCGAACAGGAGAGGGCAGTGAATGCACCATGGGTAATGGCTGTGACGGGAGCGTCAGGAGCGCTATATGCGGTGCGCCTGCTTGAGGTCTTGGCACGAGCCGGGGTACCGCTCCAGCTCATCGTCTCGAGTCATGGTTGGCGCTTGTTGCGCACGGAAGTGGACGTCGGTTCCGAGGCCGATCTTCGCGCTGCGACGGGGGGTAGCTGGGAGCACATTCAGGTATTCGATGACGGTGACCGAGGGGCTGCTCCGGCCTCGGGATCTGGCCCAAGTGCCGGCATGGTGATCTGCCCGTGCTCGATGGGAACAGTATCGGCCATCGCGCAGGGCAACTCCCGGTCGTTGGTCGAACGCGCCGCTGATGTCGCACTGAAGGAACGGCGACCGCTGCTCGTGGTTCCTCGGGAAACTCCGGTTTCGCTGATCCAACTGCGCAATCTTGTCACGCTCACCGAGGCGGGCGGCACCGTCATCCCGGCGTCGCCGGGGTTCTACCATCGGCCAGCACGAATCGCGGATCTCGTCGACTTCGTCGTGCAGCGCGTGCTCGACCACATGCGAGTGGAAGCAGCGCTCGTCCCCCGATGGCAGGGTGAAGCGTGAGACTCGGAGTCATCTCCGATACCCATGGTAAGCTGCGACCCGAAGTGTTCGAGGTGTTCCAAGAGGTAGATCACATCCTCCACGGTGGTGATATCGGAAGTTTCGATCTGTTGACCGAGCTCGAGGTATTGGCCCCAGTCACTGCAGTGTTTGGGAACACCGACGGCTTCGACGTGCGAGCGAAGTGCCCGCAGGTGGTCGAATGCGAGCTCGACGGGTTCATCGTCGTGGTGACACACGGAGATCAGTTTGGCTCGCCGACTCCCTCGGCCGTGCATGCCGCCTTTCCGCACGGTGAGATCATCGTCTACGGTCACACGCACAAGCCGCTAGTGGAGCTCGTAGACAAGACGGTCACGGTGATGAACCCCGGCTCCGCAGGGGTTGCGCGTTTCGGGACGCCACCGACGGTGGGCATCATGGAACTCGAAGCGGGCATTCCGCCGCGGGCGCGTATCGTCGAGTTGTAGGAACCGATACTCGTGGGGTCAGCGAACCACCACGACGTATGCCATGTAGGTCACGAACCCGATGAGCAGCAGCAGGGCATTTAAGCGGGAGACTCGCCGACCCCTGAGCATCATCGGAAAGAGGACCAGCGCGAAGGCAAGCATCACCCAGTTATCGAGGGCCAGAGCTCGTTCGTGGATGTGAACGGGAAACAGGGTCGCCGTCAGTCCCAGAATCCCCAAGAGATTGAAGATATTCGAGCCGACGATGTTGCCGAGTGCGATTTCCTGCTCGCCTTGGCGTGTTGCCACGATGCACGTCGCGAGCTCGGGCAGACTCGTGCCCATCGCGATGACGGTGAGACCAATCACTCGTTCCTCGACACCGAGCGTTTGAGCGATGGTGACGCCCCCGGCGACGGAGAGCTCGGCTCCCGTCGCCAGCGCCACCATCCCGGCGCCGACGAGCGCAAGGTTAGTGACCCATGCACGGCCGGCCCCCTTGTCCAGATGAACCGCACGCTTCACGTCACGTTCCAGCGCGGCCGACGCGCTGAGTGGCACTCCGCGTCGAGCGATATAGATCGTCCACGCGACGAAAAACATCAGGCCGAGTACGAGCAAGCCCCCATCGAGCCGATCGATCCACGCGTCGTGCGCCAGGACGAGTGCCAGACAGACGACGAAGACCATGGTCGGATACTCGAGTCGGATTGTCTGCCGTTGGACCATGATGGGTGCGATCAGCGCCGTCACGCCAAGAATGGCGCCGATGTTGAAGATGCAGGACCCAATGATGTTTCCGTACGCCATATCCGTGGACCCACGTGCCGCGGCGTCCATGCTCACGGCGAGTTCGGGCAGGCTCGTTCCAATGGCGACCACAGTAAGGGCCACGACCGCCGTAGAGATGCGGGCGAGTGACGCGAGGGCCGTCGCACCCTGGACCAAGAAGTGCCCTCCCACAAATAGGACGATGAGCCCGGCTGCCAGCTCGAGGGTCGCAAGCAGCATAAGATTATGCGCGACGCTCGGCGGGTCGGTGATCAGCCAGCCACCGGGAGAACGAGACCGTGCGCGTGAGCGCCCGGGAGTGGCGCCGGAACCAGCTCAACAGGAGAAGCGTCTCATCGATCTGTTCCACGGGGATCGGTCCGGGGTCGGTGCGGGTCTCGCTGCTGTGCTCTTCCACGAGTGCGCGGAACGCCTCGATCTCGAGCGGGGTGCGCGGGGCGGGCGCCGCCGCCTGAACTTGGGCTCGCCGAATGAGGTATGCCCGGTCGTCGCCGTACACGCCCGGGTCGATGTACACGAAGCTCAGGCTTTCCAGGGTCGCATGTACATGCGTGCACGCGCTCAAGAGCCAGGTGAGTGCATCGAACTTCTCGCGCCACCATGCGGCACGCTCGAAGTCGTCCCGATCACTGGCATCGGTCATCTCCGTGATGACGCGATCCAGCGGCGCGATATCTCTGCCCTCGAGGAATGCCACGGCGTCATGGACTCGGCTACGGTAATCGTGCTCGGTCACGTAGCCGGCGCATGGACCGCTGCAGGTTCCCAATTCGTGGCGCAAACAGGCTGCCCGACTTCCGCTCGCAAACATGTCTCCCTGTTCCCGATATACGATCGGCATGCGAAGGGCACAGTCTCTGAGCCGGAGCAGATCGTTCAGAACCTTGACGGCTTCGTGCAGTTGTCCGGCACCCACGAACGGCCCGTAGTGACGGACATCAGTGCCGGCGGGGTGCTGTCCAACATACACCTTGGGTGCTGCGCCACCGGCAATCTTGATGAACGCCGCTCGCCGTCGGCGGTTCATGCGCACGTTGAAGATCGGTCGGTGGCGTCGGATCTGTCGCAGCTCCGTGAGGAGGGCTGCGAACTCCGACGGGACGTAATCCCATTGCACGTCCGTCGAGGCTTGAAGAATTCTCGCCGCTTTCTCTTCGGGATACTGGGCGCGGAAGTACGTGAGCAAGCGGGACCGGAGTTGTTTTGCCTTACCGACGTAGATGATGCGCCCAGTCTGATCGGCCATGCGATAGACCGCCGGCCGGTTCTCCGCGAGCGCCAGCACCCGGTCTTTGAGGCGGGCGGTCTCACCGAGGGGGAGCGTGAGGACTCGGGCTAGCGCCATCCTCGCAGGGAACGCACGAGCTGATGCATGAGGAGGAACTTTTCGTACACGATGGCTTCCTTGCGGCGGCGGCCCAGATCTGCCAAGAGTTCCTTCATCTGACCGCGCCACCCCACATAGATCCGGAACGTCTCCGCAAAGTCCTCGAGTGGATGCGTGGCGCCATACGCGGTGACGTGCCGCGCATTGCCCGCCGTGACGCTCTTCCGATGGAACTGGACCCATGTCGCGTCACTGACCCGGTAGGTCTTGTGCACTTCGCCGAAGACGCGGCGAAAGTCATCTCTCTTGGTCCACGACCAGTGGTGGTACAAGAAGCTGTGTCCCAATTCGTGTATGACAAGGCCGACCAGCAACGTCCAGGCGATCTCGTCGCGCCGCGCGATGCCGACGACATAGCTTCGGTCGATCTCGATGATCTTGGGCGCCTTGGGATCGACCCCGGACACTCCGGGACGCAGCAGCACTCGATAGCCCCAATCCTTCACGCGTGCCACGAGGAGAAGTCGCCGGACGCGGGTGAGCGCGCGACCGATGAGTTCCTGCCCTGTGGCGTCGAATCCGCACCATGGACAGACCTCCATCCAGTCATCCACGCCGCGGTCGCAGTAGGGGCAGATCCCCTGGTACGCTCCATCGTCCCAATGCTGCTCATGTGCGCACCACGGGCAGTACGGCATCGGGTACTGCACGCCGCCTCCGCATCCCCCATCGCACCAGGAGTCGAAGCGAAACCCCCGAGGTGCCTTGAGCGGATCTTCGGCGGACACGTCCTCTTCGGAGATGTCGGAGCTGCACCACGGACAGTACGAGTACAGGTCGGAGACCACCCACTCGCAGTAGTAGCACTCTGCGTCCGTCTCCGGCGGCTGGTCCCCCCAAGTCAGCGTCCGCGCACACCACGGGCAGAACGGCCAAAAGCGCACCAGCGGTTGCCCGCACTTGCAGCGGTGTTCCAGATGAGGGGTGGGGTGCCGCTTAGCCATTATGCCGGTAGCGCTCCATCGCAGTGTCGACGAGTCGTTGGATGAACGCATAATAGTCCATCCCGGCCTTCTCGGCAGCGTTTGCCATGTCGTGGCCAAAGCTAATGAACGGATTGGCATTCACCTCGATCACCCAAACCTCGCCTTCGTCTGTTACGCGCACGTCCAGGCGGGCATAATCACGTAACCACAGTGCCCGAAAGGCCATGGTGCAGCTCTCTTCGATCTGATCGAGTGTGGTCCGGGCAATGGGTCGAGCAAAGACGTTCCGGATTCCCTTACGCTCTCGATAGGGCACATCCCATTTGGCGGCCTTCGTGGCGATCCGCTCCTCGGGCTTCGTGCGATCCTTGTCAAACACCATTTCGACGATCGGGAGGATCGTCAAGTCATCGCCATTGCCGATCATGCTCACGTACAGCTCACGGCCCTCAACGAACTCCTCGGCGATCGCCCCTTGGCCAAAATTGTCATGGATGAAATTCACACGCTCAGCGAGCGACTCGGCGTCCCGCACCACCGACGCCATGGCAATGCCCTCGGACGCGTCTTCCTGAAGTGGTTTCACGATGAGGGGAAACCGCAGGTCGTTTGCCTCCGTTGCGCGATCGGTCAGTCGGTAGCTTTTGAAGCCGGGCACGCGAATGCCATGGTATGCCAAGAGCTTCTTGCTCATCGCCTTGTTGCGTGACGTCAGCAGACCAATCGGCGGAGCTCCCGTGTAGCGATACTCCTCCGACTCGAGGAGCGCGGGGAGGATGTAATCCAGCTGCGGACTGTCGCGATATCCCTCAGCACAGTTGAACACGAGGTCAGGCTCGAATGCGTCGAGGCGCTCGACCACGTCATGGAGATGGTCATGCACGCCGACCATCAGGACCTCGTGGTTGTTCGCCATCAGAGCCTCGGCGACCTCGTATTCGGCCTCCTCGACCTCTGCTGCCACCTGTTGTTTGAAATCGTCGTCGGCCCACCCCTCGTGGGGCGTGTCGAATACCACTGCGATCCTCATGCGTCCTTCCCTTGGCAGCGCCAACAGAACGTCGTTGCCCGACCATCGATGGAGTGCGTCGTGAGCAGCGCGGTCCGGCAGCGGGTACAGGGCTGACCCTCCCGACCGTACACGCGGAGCACGAACTGATACGACCCGGTCTTACCCGTGCCCGTACGATAGTCGCGCACGGTGGTTCCGTCAGCCGCGATGGCTTCCCGGAGCACGGCCCGGACGGTACGGAACAGTCGGCGATACTCGGCATCGGAGAGCCGGTCCGCAGGTCGGGACGGATCGATGCGTGCGCGGAACAATGCCTCGTTGGCATAGATGTTTCCGACTCCCGCGAGCCGTTGCTGGTCCATGAGCACCTTCTTGATCGCTTGTCGGGAGGGCCGGAGCTGCGCGGCGAATCGTGCTGCGCTGAACCCGGCAGCCAGTGGCTCGGGCCCTATGCGTCGGGTGTACCGTTCCCACGCGGATGGTGAAAGCAGCCATATGGTCCCCAGGCGGCGGACGTCGCGGAACACCAGCTGTGTGCCCGTGCCCAGCCGCACCTGCAGAACGGCATAGCGCCGCTCGTCAGCGCTCAGGCGGCGTTCGTACACGACGAGCGAGCCGGTCATGCGTGGTTGGATGACGAGCCGCTCGCTGGTCCCCAGTTCGATGACGATGTGCTTGGCGCGCCGGCTGACGTCGGCAATGCGGTTATTACGGAGTGTGCGGAGCAGACGCTCCCGACTCACGCGACGAAGGACGTCGGTGTGGTACAGTCGGGGATGGCTGAGCGTTTGTCCGGTGAGGTGCGGCCTGAGCTCGCGTACGATAGTCTCGACTTCAGGAAGCTCCGGCACGCGCCACCTCGCGCCACGCAATGTCCCGGCGATACTGACGACCCCGGAAGGTAATGCGCTCGGCGAGTTCACGACTTCGCTGGGCAGCCTCGGACACATCGCGACCCAATCCGGTAGCACAGAGAATCCGGCCACCGGTTGTCCGGAGCACCCCAGCCTCGTCACGGGTGGTCCCAGCGTGAAACAGCAGGGTCTCGTTCGGGAGCGACGGTGGTAGCCAGATCTCGTCTCCCTTGCGTGGCGTTCCGGGGTAGCCCTCGGCGGCGAGCACTGTCGTCACCGCCGCACGTTCTGCTGGGCAGACGTCTTGCCCGGGCGTCCACCGTTCGCCGGAGGCGATGCTCCACATGTGCTGAGTGACGTCGACGTCGGTGGCCGGGAGGACCACTTGCGTCTCGGGGTCGCCAAACCTGCAGTTGAACTCGAGCGCGGTTGGGGTCCCGTTCTCTCCAACCATGATGCCGGCGTACAGCACTCCTCGGTACGGGTGGCCCCCGTTCGCCAGGTGGCGTAAGACGGGGTGAATGATGTCCGCGAGCACGCGACGAAGGAGCTGCTCGTCGACGATCGATACGGGTGCATAGGCTCCCATGCCCCCAGTATTGAGTCCGGAATCGCCCTCGCCGATCCGCTTGTGATCTTGCGATGCCGGCAGCAGCATCACCTGCTCACCATCCGTGAGTGCCAAGACCGACAGCTCTTCGCCGGTGAGAAATTCCTCGACGACCACGACCGTTCCAGCATCACCGAACTGCCCACCGAACATCTGTGAAGCAGCCGCTTGGGCCTCGCCGCGGGTTGCGCAGACGATGGCTCCCTTACCCGCTGCGAGACCCGACGCCTTCACGACCAGCGGCTCGGCGTGGCGGGCAATGAAGTCGAGCGCGGCTGACTCGTCGGTGAACGTTCGGCTGGCGGCGGTCGCCACGCCGGCTGCAGCCATGACGTCCTTCGCATAGGCTTTCGAGGCTTCGATACGTGCTGCGGCCGCCGTCGGGCCAAACACGTGATGGCCGGCGGCCTCCAGGTGGTCCACCAAACC
>JAOTWK010000679.1 GCA_029862935.1 Gemmatimonadota bacterium
CACCTAACGAGCGCATGGACCAGCCGAGCGCGTACGTTCTTAAAGGAAGCGGACTGACTGTGCACCTGGCATTGATACGAGTACGTTCACCGAGATGCGCGCCTAGCGAGCCGGTCGCTCGCAGGTCATGCGCTGACCGTTAGGCGGCTGTGATGCGTTTCACCAGCCGATCCCGCATGCTGCTCCTCGCGTTGCCAATGACGGCTGCCAGTTGCAGCAGTACCTGGACCACGACGCTGCGAGCCCCAACGCCCAGCGTCGCTGAAGCTCATTGCATTGAGTACACCCTGCTCCAGGAACCGCACATCGATAGCGTCGCCACAGTCACGGATACCTGGCATCGCCGGGTGCACGTCGTCCGACCAGTCCGCCCAGGCGGGGCGCCACCAACTGGCGTGGCCGGACCTCCACCGGTCATGGAGATCGCGTTTTCCGCGGACAGTGGAGGCGGTCGCATTGTCCAGATGGTCGACGCCCAACGCGCTCCGTACATCACCATCTCTTGGACTTGGACGGCGCACCGACCATCGCCAGGCCAGGTCGGACAGGTCGAGGAATGGCTCCTTGCCTACCTTCGCCTCATGAGTATTGAATGCATGGACAGTGAGTTGACTGAGGACGGTCTAGCGTTCCTGCATAGTTGGGCGGAACCGGGGAGTTGAACGGTGACTGCCCTGCCGCCTAACCAGCGCTTCGAGCTGCCGGGCGCTCGGGGGGACTCGGTATCCACGGGAGGCTAGCGCCCATGCGGGACAGAGGAAATGGTGACTGTGTATACCGGGCACGACGCCCGCAGCTCAAGCGCTGACCGTTAGACCGCGTGCCATTAGTCGCATTTCCCACCTCGAGGAGGGCACACATGTCGCGCGCTACGATACTCGGGGCGCTGTTCGCTATTGCTTGCGGAGCGCCGCCGCCCCCAAACGCTGATCAGCAACAGGGAACGTCTGCTTCCCCACTCGAGGGCACGTTCGAATACGTGGGCACCCTGAAAGGGCAGGCCATCCTCGCGAACGGCCGCTTCGTTTTCCTGTATGGCCCGCCAGATGGAAGCGCTCCGATGACCGCCGACGCTGGCACCTATCAGATCGCCGGAGACAGCGCCACAGGCAAGAACCTCTACTCCGCAGACACCGCGCGAGTTGGGGTCATCTACAGATGGACGGCTGAGTCCTGGTCGGGCGACACCATGGCGTACGTGGTCATGAACGATTCTGGCCGGGTTACCGGCCGGGGTCGGGCACTGAAGCTTCGGTAGTGTCACTTGGCCGTGCGCGTGACCTTATGGGGACTCAGCACGCGGCTAACCCGGAAATGCAGCTGGCCGGCGCGCCCCATTTCAAAGGAACCGGTTGATTTGTGCGTCCGCGTTTCACCACGATATGTCCTGCACTTCGCCGCCGGCGGGCGAGTCGCCGGCAGCTGATTTGCAGGCCGTTAGGCAACGGAGGGAGAAATCGAGGAATGAGACGACGGGAGGCTGGACGTTGACATCAACGAGTGACAAGCAGAAGAGGGCGGCGGAGATTGGCATCGTATTGGGTGTCGTCTTCGTGGTCATGGGGTTCGCGTACATGAACTCAGGCGTGTGGATGCTCGGGTTCGTCTTCCTTGCGGTTGGTGGCATAGCAAGAAGTAGGTCCGGAAGAGGAACGCGGCAGTGACAGAGGGGGTCCGTCTTGACCTTCGCGGCCGCGATCGCCGTGAGGCGCGTCGCGTGGGCGAGGACGAGGTCGACGCCGTGGCGCCCGAGCAGGTCGGCCAGCCAGTACCAGCCGCCAGTGGATTCCACCACGGCCCGGTGCGGGCCGGGGAACTGCGCGAAGTAGCGCTCCAGCTGGAGCGCCGTGTTCGGGACGCGCGCCTGTTTGACCGGCGGGCCGTCCGGCCCGTAGGTTGTGATGACGGAATCGCGCTTGTGTTGGTCGATGCCGGAGTACCACATGGGAGTGCCCTCCTGGAGTGACGGATCACGATCTTCGCCGATCTCTGAGACGCTACTCCTTGAGGGCACTTCTTGGAAACATCACGCACTTGGAGCCTGGCGGGCGCTCAGGA
>JAOTWK010000680.1 GCA_029862935.1 Gemmatimonadota bacterium
TGGCCGCCTTCGCCAACTACGGCTTCCCCGAGAGCCATGCTGCATCGTTCGCGCTCCTCGTTTATGCGTCGGCGTATCTCAAACGGTATTACGCGTCGGAGTACTGCTGCGCGCTATTGAACTCGCAGCCGATGGGGTTCTATGCGCCGGGGACACTGGTTCACGATGCGCGACGTCATGGGGTCGAGGTGCGTCCGGTGGATCTCGCATACTCGAGTTGGGACTGCACGCTGGAACCCAGCATCGAGGTGAGCGGGGTGCGGCAGGGTCGTCTCGCTTCATGTCGCGCTTCACCGGACCGACATCGAAGAACCGGCCGGGGCGCTCCAAATGTCCGCTCAACGACACCTGCCGCACCCCTGGACTCGGAGGTGGAGCAGCAAGGCAGCAGGAGAGGAGCGCCGTGGCCTGGTGGGGATCGTTGCCCGGAGCCGCGCGGCATGAAGCGAGGGGGCCCCGTCCCACCCGATGAGCCAGCCCTGAGGATCGGCCTGCGTTACGTGCGCGGCATGGGCTCGAAGGCGGAGGCACAACTCAAAGCGGCGTGGGAAGCGGGTGGCCCGTTCAGGTCGGTGGAGGATGTGGTGCGGCGCTCGCGGTTGGGGCTGCCGGCGCTCAAGACACTGGCCGAGGCCGGCGCCTTCGACACGTTGTGGGGGCCGGGGCGGCGCTCCGCCCTCTGGGAGGTGCTCGCCCGTTTGGCCGACAAGCCGCTGGCACCGGTGGATGGGGAGGCAGGCCGCGCCACCTCGACACACCGGCACCCGAAACTGAGAGAGATGAATCCGGTTGAGTTGATTGCAGCCGACTACATGACCACGGGACTCTGCACCCACGGCCACCCGATGAAGCACATGCGGGCGACGCTGAACGCCAACGGCGTGCTCTCCGCGGACGATCTCCTGCGGGTCCACAGCGGTCAGCGGGTGAAGGTGGCGGGTGTAGTGATCTGCCGGCAGCGGCCGGGCACGGCGAAGGGCGTCTGCTTCATCACGCTGGAGGACGAGACCGGGTTCTCCAACTTCATCGTCTACGCCGACCTCTTCCAGCGCTATCGCCGGACGATCGTCCGCTCACCGGTGCTGCTGATCGAGGGGATCGCTCAGAACGAGCAGGACGTGGTGAACGTGCAGGCGCGGCGGATCACGGCGATCGCGCCGCAAGCCGGCGCCGACGTCATCGAGAGCCACGATTTCCATTAGCCGAATCAGGTGCAGTCCCCAAGAATCGCCCTGTCGCGCCGGCCCGCCAAAGGACATCTTCTTTGGTCGCCATGGCAGGATCTTGGAGCTGCCCCACTCTGGCGATGAACACTCACGGAGGTCTCGATGACGGAGAGGGACACAGAGCGGAAGCTGTGGATCGCCGCGTGCGTCATCCTAGTCGTCGGGATCGCGCTGCAGTTCTTCCTCTGGTCGCGCCAGTCGGTAATGTACGATCAGTTAATGCTTCTAACACTGGGTCTCGACTTCGTTGAGAACGTTCGACTGGCTCCGTTCGCCACGCACATGAGTGGGGGCGGCAAACTCCCCGGCGCGCTACTGCAACTGCTCATCGGCGTCCCGCTCAGACTCTGGTTCGACTTCCGGTCGCCAGCGCTTCTCATTGGAATATCGCACTTGGCCGCCGTGGCGGTGCTCGGCGCGACACTCGCGAAGGCGCTCGGGCCGAGATCGACGGTCTTCTTCCTGGCCATCTACTGGCTGTCTCCTTGGCGCCTCTACCACGCCGGTTTCCTGTGGAATCCCGGTTTCGTGTTCTTGCCCGCAGCGGTCCACCTGGCGTCCTCATATCGGCTTCGCGACCAACCACGGTTCCTGGCCAGTGCAGTCCTCGTCGCGGTGATCGTTATGACGATGCAGGTACACGCGTCGTTCCTGTTCCTTCTTGTGTCGACAGCAATTCTGCTTTGGAAGAGGAAGGTGCGGCTGGATCTGAGAGGAGCTTTTGTAGGTCTCGTCGCCGGGTCGCTGACGCTCATCCCAACCGCTGTGGCCTTCGTTCGCGGGGACCTACCCCGAATCCCGCCGCAGCGGTGGGGGCACTTGCCGCCGG
>JAOTWK010000681.1 GCA_029862935.1 Gemmatimonadota bacterium
AGGAACTCGCGCACCTGTTCCGGCGCCCGGCCCACGTAACGCCGAGGCTCGAGTTCCGCTCGAAGTGCCGCGGCATCAACGTGCGCGAAGGCCGGATCCGCTGCCAGACGCTCGAGCAGATCGTTGGGATCTCCTTGGGCGACGGCATCCGACACAGCCCAGCTGTGTTGGCGGATCACCTCGTGTAGTGTTTGCCGATCGCCCCCGGCTTGCACGCCAAGCATGAGCCAGCGTTCGGTGGCCATGAATGGCATGACGCGCGCAACGTTCCGGCGGACGATCGCCTCATTCACCTCCAACCCGGCGGCCACATTTGTGCACAATACCAGTACTGCGTCGGTGGCGAGGAACGACTCGGGAATGGCGATACGACGAATCGCGCTGTCATCGAGCGTGCGCTCGAGCCACTGTGTGGCGGCGGTATGGTGGGCGGTGGCCTGCTGGGTGATGACGAATCGTGCGAGCGAACTGATGCGCTCCGCCCGCATGGGATTCCGTTTGTAGGGCATGGCGCTCGATCCCACTTGCTCGCGCTCCGCGGGTTCGAGCACTTCGCCCTCGTGCTGCAGGAGTCGGAGGTCGGTAGCAAACTTCGCTGCTGACTGCCCGACTCCGCCAAGCGCGTCCAATACATGGCTGTCCAGCTTACGCGAATACGTCTGTCCGCTCACATCCAACGACCGAGCGAATCCGAACGCCGCCGCGACGCGCTGATCCAGTTCCCGCACCCGATCGTGGTCGCCACCGAACAGCTCCAAGTAACTCGCCTGGGTCCCCGTCGTCCCCTTGCACCCGCGGAACCGAAGCCCTTCCACCAGCCCGATGAGAGATTCCGTGTCCAACAGAAAGTCGTGCAGCCACAGGCATGCGCGCTTGCCGACCGTCGTGAGCTGAGCGGGCTGAAAGTGGGTGTACGCAACGGTCGGAGTGGGCGCGTGCGCGTCTGCGAACGACCGCAACGCGCCAAGTACCGCTGCGAGGCGACCGGACAGGAGCCGCAACGCATCGCGGATCAGAATCAGATCGGCGTTGTCCGTGACAAATGCGCTCGTAGCGCCCAGATGCAAGAACGGTCGGGCGGCCGGTGCTTGGTCGCCGAAATGGTGGATGTGCGCCATGACGTCATGACGGAATCGGGCTTCGTACGCCTGCACAGCGTCGAGATCGCAGTCGTCGAGGTGGGCGCGCATTTGGTCGAGCGCGTCAACCGGGATGTCCAACCCGAGACCGGCTTGTGCCTCCGCGAGGGCCAGCCACAGCCGCCGCCATATGCGGGCGCGATGTGACGCGCTCCACAAGCGTTGCATGGCCGGAGAGGCGTAGCGCGAACTGAGCGGTGACTCGTACCGTGCCGAATCGGTCATCGCGTGTTGACGTAGAAATCCGTGATGACGAGTGACCCGTTGCGCTCCACGTAGACGCGAATTGGCGCCCGTCCGGCAACCCGCCGAAAGGCGTCCGACACATCGGCGGCCGATGCAACCCTCTGCCGGTTGATCTGCACAATGACGTCACCTTGCCGCAAACCCGTGTTGCGTTGCGTCCGTTCTCCGATCTCGTAGATCAAGGCACCACTCTCGCTCTGCAATCGACGCTCCTGTCGAACGGCGGCAGTGACCGTGATCAGTTCCATGTCGCCCAGTACTGCCACCCGTTCCGCGAGAGTCGACGGCAGGTCGTTGACGGAAACCGAGAGGCGTCGCTCTCGCCCGTCACGCCGAAGCACGATGGCCAGGGTGTCGCCGGGGCTGACGTCCAGCTTCGCGGCTTCCCAATCCAGGAACGTTCGAAGTGGGCGCCCGCCGGCCGACACGAGCACGTCACCCGCCCGGACTCCCGCCTCTGCCGCTGGACCACCGGTCGCGACGTCTGTCACGGTGAGGCCACCCGTTTGCTTCCACTCGCGCGCCCTCTCCGATCCCGGCACCGTCAATCCGATCCACGACCGGCGAATCGAGCCATAGCGCTCGATCTCGTCTGCGACGCGGAGCGCCCGTTCAATTGGGATCGCGAATCCGATACCGACCGATCCGCCACTTTGCGAAAAGATCG
>JAOTWK010000682.1 GCA_029862935.1 Gemmatimonadota bacterium
CGACGTGGTGGCGGTGGTCGGCTGCCAAAAGATGACGGAACTCGGGACCGCCGAGATCCTCGCGCTCATGGGGAGAGTCGGCGAAGTCCAATGGGAGTCCGGCTTTGGCACCACGTTCCCGGGCTACTACGCAATGTTCGCCAAGCGGCACATGCACGAGTTCGGCACGACCAGAGAGCAACTCACCGACGTTGCGATCAAGAACCACTTCTACGGGGCAATGAATCCCAAGGCGTTATTCCGCAAAGCGATCACCAAGGAAAAGGCCGCGGCATCGGAGGACGTGGCGACGCCGTTCCAGGTGTACGACTGCTGCGCCAACGCAGACGGCGCGGCCTGCGTGATCCTGGCCCGTGAAGAGATCGCGAAGGAAGTCTCGTCCGCGCCGGTGTGGCTCAGCGGCATGGGCTGCGCCACGGCCAGCATGTCCGTGCTACGGCGCCCAAGCCTCGTGGGCCTTCCCAGCGCCGAAGCGGCGGCGGCGCAGGCGTACGCGATGGCGGGTGTCACAGCACGGGACGTGAAGGTCGCCGACGTGCACGACTGCTTCACCATCGCCGAGATCATGGCGTACGAAGACGTGGGGTTCTGCAAGAAGGGGGAAGGCGGGCCCTTCGTGGCCGACCGGCAGACCTACATCGGCGGCACGGTGGCGGTGAATGTGGACGGCGGCCTCAAAGCCAAGGGCCACCCCATCGGCGCGACCGGCGTGTCGATGACCTACGAGATCGCAAAGCAGCTCCGCGGTGAAGCCGGAGAGCGGCAGGTACCCGATGCCGACGTCGGTCTCACGCACAACGTGGGCGGCATCGGGCAATACTGCTTCGTCCAGGTCCTCACGAGGGATTGAGCGATGTTCAAGTGGTTTGGAAGGGTGAACTTCACGCCGTACACGAAGGTCTCGGACTTTGCCCGACACCTCAAGAACGGCCGTCTCATGGGCTCCCGCTGCACACACTGCGGGGCGACGTCGTTCCCTCCGAGGGCCGACTGCGAGGCCTGCATGAGCGGCGACTTCGAGTTCGTCGAGGTGAGCGGCACCGGCACCCTCGTCACGTTCACCAAGATCGTCGCAGCACCGACCGGGTTCGAGGATGTGGCTCCCTACAACATCGGCGTGCTGGATCTCGCCGAGGGTGGACGAGCCCTCGCCTGGTTGGGCGAGACCGTACTCGAAGCGGACATTGCGATCGGGATGGAGCTACAGGTGGTCCCGCAAATTCTCGAGGAGCTGGAGGAGATCAAGGTCTACTACACCCTGGAGCGCCCCGGCACCACCTGGTCGAGGGCCGCGGCAGACGCCTAAGGCGGCCGGCGCCGGGATCCGCGCCCCCACAGCTCGCACCAGCCGCATGCTGAGTGAAGAGGAAGTGATGGATGAGCGTATGACCGCAAAGGTGACAATCGAAGTCGGGATGCCGGCGCCCGATGCGCTGGAGGGACTCGTAGCATTCCTGGAGAACCGGCCGCGACCGTGGACGGACCAATGACCGACGTCATCACGTTCCCCGAGTGGCGAGACCAGCCACTGGATGAGATCCTGTTCCAGTGCCGTGAACTGCTCGACGATCCGAGCTACCCCACCGTGCGCCGCTGGCGTGAGGCGGGCGGTAAGGTGATCGGTCACTTCCAGGTGTATTTCCCAGAAGAAATCGTGCACGCCGCAGGCGCTTTGCCGTTCAAGGTCCGTGGCGCGCCGGTGGAAGCCACGCAAGCTGAGTCGCGCTTTGGGTCGTATCTCTGCTCGATCGTCAAGACCTCGCTCGAGCTGGTGTTGAGCCGTCACATCGAGCTAGAGATGTTCGTGACGCATCCCATCTGCGACGCCGCCCGGAATCTGGCAGCTGTCTGGGGTCGCAACTTCACGTACCCGTGTCAGATTCTGTATCTCCCGCAGAACGCCAACTCAGCGCACGCCGTTGAGTACCTGCGCGGGGAATACGACCGCCTGCGCCGGGCAGTGCAGGATGTCACAGGCACCGAGATCACTGAGGAGCGGCTGCGGGCGTCCCTCGCGGTGTTCAACGAGAACCGCGCGCTCCTGCGCGATA
>JAOTWK010000683.1 GCA_029862935.1 Gemmatimonadota bacterium
CGGGATCGAGGTGGACATTCGCATCGGGAGGGGTTGGACGCCACAGGCTATCACGGCCGCCGCGGAGGAACTGGGTTCCGAGCTGATCGTCGTGGGCGCTCACCAGAGGCGCGCGTGGCCCACCGACCAGATGGGTAACACGTGCCCGGCGATCGTCCGCAAGTCACACGTTCCGGTGCTCATCTGGCGACCGATCCGAAACGACAGGGACAAGACGATCCTGGCGGCGATCAGTTTGCGCAACGAGAGCCCTCCGGTGGCGGAGACGGCCGCCGCGTATGCGCACTACTTCGGGACCCGGCTCGTCCTGTTGCACGCGATGCCCGGGACGTTGCAGGCGTACCTGCGCGCCGTGAGCGCTCCGGCCAAGGTCGACGAGGCGCTCGGGCGCATAGAGGCCGGGGCGCGCTCGGACGCTGAAGCTCTGGTGCCGGCAGCCTTGCGCGAGCAACTCACGGTGAACGTGGCCGTCGTCCGTGGACGTCCGATCGTGACGCACATCCTGAATGCGGCCGAGTCCGAAAACGTGGACCTGCTGGTGATCGGTAAGGCGCACGGTCCCGATCTGGCCGGTTGGCTGCTGGTCGGTGACATCACTTCAGAGGTCATCACGAGGGCCAATTGCGCGGTTCTCACGGTGCCCTTGTGAGCGGATTCACCTGCGCCCGCTGCGGACGCTCCGACCGGGATCCGCTGGGAATCCGGCCGTTCACCGACGAGCGGGGCGCACGCATCGCGTCCGAGATCTGCGGCGAGTGCTGGGAGGATTGGAAGCGGCGGCAGATGCTGCTGATCAACCACTACGGACTGAACCTCCGCGACAGGAAGGCGCGCGATTTCCTGTATCGCAACCTCGATGCCTTCCTGTTCGACGCGGGGGATCAGACCGACATCGACGAGTCTCTCGAGGGATCGGTCAGCTGGTAGCTCGCTCTCAGCCGGGTGAGCTTCGCACGACGAGATTGAGCAGGCGATCGGGCACGTGGATCGTCTTGATGACGTCGCATCCTTCTACGTGTCGGCGCACCCCTTCCTGCAGCAGCGCGGCCGCTCGCACGTCTTCCTCGCTCGCTCCCCGCGCGGCCGTCACCGTAGCCCGCAGCTTGCCGTTGACCTGGACGGGAACCTCCACCGTGTCCGTCTCGAGCTTGGATGCGTCCGATTCCGGCCAGATCGCCGTGTCGAACATGCTCGGTGCGCCACCGATCATGCTCCACATTTCTTCCGCGGCATGCGGCGCGATCGGACCGAGCATCACCACGAACGGCCTCACCTCGTCGAGCGTGGGTACTCGTCCGGCGGCCCGCAGCTCGTTCAGTAACTCCATCAACGCGGCGATCGCCGTGTTGAACGACAGACCGGCAAAGTCGTCGGTGACCTGTCGAATCGACCGATGGAGCGCTCGCTCAACTTCCGGATCCGGAAATCCCTCGGACGCCGAACGTACTGCCATTTCCACCGCGTCGTGCGCCCTGGAGAGGAAGCGATGCGGCCCGAGGATTGCTTCATCCCGAAAGTCGCCGCCCTCTTCGTACGGACCCAGGAACATGAGGTACGTCCTGAATGTGTCCGCGCCAAACCGCTCGATGTACTCGTCCGGATTTACCACGTTGCCGCGCGACTTCGACATTTTGGACCCGTTCCGGATCAACAGTCCGTGCTTCCTGAATCTCCGGTACGGTTCCTCGAACTCGAGGTGGCCGAGGTCATGCAGCACCATCGTGATGAACCGGGAATAGAGCAGGTGGAGCACCGCATGCTCCTCGCCGCCGATGTAAGCGTCGACGGGCAGCCAACGCTTCGTGCGGTCTGCGTCGATCGGCCGATCGGATACATCCGTGCTCGGATACCTGAGGAAGTACCAGCTGCTGTCGAGGAACGTGTCAGACACGTCCGTCTCGCGTCGGGCGGGACCGTCGCATGCCGGACACTCGACCTCGTAGAACGAGCGGTCCTTGGCGAGGGGCGCTACGCCGTCGTCACCCGGCTTGAAGTCCTCGACGTATGGAAGGACGACGGGAAGCTGATCCTCGGGAACGGGCACCGGG
>JAOTWK010000685.1 GCA_029862935.1 Gemmatimonadota bacterium
GGATCCGCTGCGGCCCCGTCGTCGAGATTCACCTGGACGATTGTCGGGTACCGGCGGAGAACATCTTGGGAGGGGAAGAGGGACGGGGATTCAAGCACGCGATGATCACCCTGGACCGCGCGCGGCCCGGGGTGGCGGCGCAGGCCGTGGGACTCGCGCAGGGTGCGCTCGACCTGGCCATGCAGTACACGCATGAGCGGCAGCAGTTTGGCCAGTCAGTGAGTTCGTTTCAGGGAGTGCAGTGGATGCTCGCGGATATGGCGACACAGGTGGAGGCCGCGCGGCAGTTGGTGCATCATGCCGCCCGCGTGATTGACAGCGGGCACCGGCACATCACCAAAGTGTCGGCCATGTGCAAGCTCATGGCCACCGACGTGGCAATGCGGGTCACCACCGATTGCGTGCAGCTGTTCGGCGGCTACGGCTACTGCAAGGACTATCCGATCGAGAAATACATGCGCGATGCCAAGATCACGCAGATTTACGAGGGCACCAACCAGATCCAGCGGCTGGTGATTGCGCGGAGTCTGTTGCGGGAGGCCGCGAGCTAGGGGACCTCGAGGCGGCCGCTACGGCTCGAGTGATCGCTGGTACGCTGCGAGTCGCGCTTTCAGATCGGCCGGCTGGACGGCCAACAGCTTGCCGGTGACCGAGACGACGACCCGTACACGGCTCACCCCTGGCAGTCGAACCCTCGAGTACGTGACGACCCACGCGCGTGGGTTGCCCCGCACGGACTCCACACCTCGGAACGCAAAGGTGGTCGTCCGTCCCTCGACCGGAGACCGCGGCCCCCCCACGAGCTCGCCTGCGGTGAATCGCGCGCCGGCGTACGACCCGGTGCCGACAATTGCGAGCGCGAAGGCGACCCAGAACAGCGCTTTGATGGCACGTCGCACGGAGGCTCCTTTCGTTGGGAGGTTGGCGCTGCCCGCCCATCGTTCGACCTAACCCTGGCTCAAGTAGGCCGGTTAGGGCCCAACACGCAATAGTCCGGGTCACGTCGCCGCCCATCCGGCCGGCCTTCTACGACGGCGGCCATCGTGCGATATTGAAAAATGGATCGATCGTACTGCACAGTTTGGCGGTGACCCCTCCGGGACGCCCATCACTCACGCTCGGCTGGCGCGAGTGGGTTTGCCTACCGGTATTCGGCATCCCCAAGATCAAGGCGAAGCTCGACACCGGCGCCCGGTCCTCGGCGCTCCACGTGGTGGATGTCAAGACGTTTCGGCGGGACGGCGTGGAGTGGGTGCGCTTCTTGGCGGATGCGAATCCCCGCCGCCAGGACGAGCTCACTGCCGTCGAGTGCCCAGTGCTGGACGAGCGTCTGATACGCGCATCGAGCGGACACGAGGAGACCCGCATTGTGGTCCGCACCGACCTGTCCATCGGAGACCTGACGTGGTCTATCGACCTGACGCTGGCGAGCAGGCACCCGATGCGCTTTCGCATGCTGCTCGGTCGGGAGGCGCTTCGCGGCCGCGTCGCGATCGATCCCGCCCGGTCGTATCTGGCCGGGTTGCCCGCGGAGTTGGTACTGGACAACAGCGAGGAAGAAGAGGAGTGAGCCTGTGAAGATTGCGGTCCTGTCGCGCAAAGCGTCCCTGTATTCGACTCGCCGTCTGGTGGAGGCTGGTCGGGAGCGGGGACACGAGATGCACGTGATCGATTACTTGCGGTGCTACATGGATATCACCTCGCACAAGCCGGTCGTGATGTTCCGTGGCGAGCCGCTCACGGGCTTCTCCGCGGTCATTCCCCGGATTGGCGCGTCCCGCACCTTCTACGGTACGGCCGTCGTGCGGCAGTTCGAGATGCAGGGTGTGTTCTCGGTGAACGAATCACAGGGCATCTCCCGTTCCCGGGACAAGCTTCGGTCGCTCCAGCTCCTGTCGCGTCAGGGAATCGGGCTCCCGGTCACCGGGTTCGCCCACTCCACGAAGGACGTCGACGGGTTGATCCACATCGCCGGCGGTGCCCCGCTCGTCGTCAAGTTGCTGGAGGGAACCCAGGGCATCGGTGTCGTGCTGGCGGAAACCAAG
>JAOTWK010000684.1 GCA_029862935.1 Gemmatimonadota bacterium
AGCTGGCCGCCCATCTTGGGCATGCCGTTGGGCATCACCGTCATGAAGGCGACCGGCCCCTTGTTCACCTTGTCGATGAACGCCGGATCCTTCATCTCTGCCGGGCTGCTGGAGTGCGGGAGGACGTACTCGCCGGGGGGAATGCTCAGCGGACGGAGCGCGTCCATCACCTTGTCCTCATTCGGCAGCTTGGCGAAATCCGACCGGTGGTACGTCAGCACCATGTGGAGGATCGAGCTTGCCACGAACACGAGCACGGCAGAGAGCACGATCGGGATCCATAGAGAGAAAAGCGATACCTGCGCTACCATTGCCAACCTCCTGAAACGGGTGCCAAGTGTGGTGCCACTGCTCGCGAGCCGATGCGAGCCGGCAGGGGTGCTGGAGTCAGTCGGGGAGTACGAGGGACCGCTCGTAGTCGCGGACAACCATGCGGCGGCCCCGCATGTCGACACGGTGGCCTTCGGCCTCGAGCCGCTCCCTCTGGTCCTGCAATCCTCCGGGGTATTTCGGGTTCACCTCGCCACCGGTCTTGAGCGTCCGCCAGTACGGCGTGACGCGCCGCTTGCCCTCTGCCTCGTCCTCGCCCGCGGCCCCGGCGGCGATCCGGGCGAGGATGCCCGTGGTGATGGGACAGCCGAGCGTCGCACCGTGTCGCCGTGCGACGATTTCACGAATCTGGTTGATCGTGATGAGCTTCCCCTTTGGCACCTTCCGCATGATCTGGTCGACCTCTCGAGGGGCCGGAATGACCATCGTCCCTTCACCCCACTGCCGTTGCATTCCCTTCGGGATTCGCTCCACTCGCGGCAGGTCCTTTTGATCTGCCAGCTTCTCGCGGAAGGTCTTCCGTCGTCTCATGAGGGGTTTCGCTCGTGCCGTGCCGATCGTGTGGTCGCTAAGCTGCACGAGAAGTCGAGATGGTGCAAGATCGCCTGCTCGGCCTGTCGTCGTCTCGTCGACCGCCGTCATATGATTGCTGCACACGGGCCACTAACACCATAGCGACCCCGCCCGGCAACCAACGGAGCCGCATGCACCGACCGGACCTGGAGGCCGAACTCGAGCGGCATCACCGTGCGGCCTATGGCTGGGCAATGAGTTGTTGTGGCTGGGACCGAACCCAGGCGGATGACGTGCTTCAGACGAGCTACCTCAAGGTGCTGGAAGGCCGCGCGACCTTCGGAGGGCGATCGGCGTTCAGAACCTGGCTGTTCGGGGTCATTCGACGCACGGCGTTGGAGTACCAACGGCGCAATGCGATCCGGCGGCTGCTCCCGCTGCACGTGGGTCCCGGATCGATGGAGCCGCCCGTCTCGGGAACCGACCCCGCAACGGCGGTGGAACAGAAAGAAACAACGCGGCGGCTCACGGCCGCCCTCGCGCGACTGTCTGGGCGCCAACGCGAGCTGTTGCACCTGGTCTTCTACGAGGACATGAGCATCAGCCAGGCGGCTGACGTGCTCGGGATCGGCGTGGGGACCGCACGAACGCACTACGAGCGTGGCAAGCGACGGCTGCGTGAGCTACTCGGCGGGCGAGGGGAACTGTGACCCAAGACATGAATGACAACGACCTGCGGGATCGTTTCCGGATCCTGCGGTCCGACGTCGAGCGAACGACACCACCGTATCGGCGCCCGGCCGACCGGCCTGCACGGGTGCGACTCGCGCCGGTATGGGTCACCGTGGCCGCGCTCGCGACGCTCGTGGCCGGAGCGGTCTGGATTGCCACACGAGATGGAGCACCGTCGCCACAGACGCTCGTAGCGCTCGATGCGACGTGGTGGGCAGGGCCGACCGACTTCCTGTTGGCGACTCCAGGAATCGAGCTGCTGCGCTCCGTGCCCACCATCGGGGCCATCGAAGGCGCGGCGGACGACGCCTCTCAAGCGATCAACGACACCGCAGAACGCACCGAAAGGATCAGATCATGACCCGTCCAGGAATCGTCACCCTCGCTCTCGTGCTGCTCCTCCCAGTTGTCGCCCACGCCCAGGAGCGGATACCGGCGGACCAGGGATTCGAGCGGCACCTCTTCCCGCC
>JAOTWK010000686.1 GCA_029862935.1 Gemmatimonadota bacterium
GTCTCGTGGCGCAGAATGCGGAGACAATCCGCCCGTGTGCCGCCTTCCACTTCGAGCATCTTGGCTCGTTCGAGCCGCATGAGCCTCGGGTGCGCCAAGTAGAACGGGACCCCAACGCCGGGAATCCCCGCCGGGCTGAACCATTCGTCGGTCAGCCAAATGTGGGGTCGTAGCCGAATGCCTCGAGCCGCAAGCTCGCGGTAGAGTTCTCTCACGCGCTTGGCAATCCAGGTACCCTCGACGCGAAGCCCCAAGTCGCAGAGCCTGAGTTCGAGGAGGCGCTCGTCGGACCACCGGGTCCAGAAGAGCCGTCTGGGCTTCTTGTTCGCCTTTCTGCGAGGATTCTTCCGAGCCCTTTTGCGAGCCATTGTCCTCCCGTCACGAGGATAGTATCAGGGGCTTGCCGCAACACCGGCTTTGAATGGCAGTGTTTCCCGCACCCGGCGCATCACATCCGGAACGTTGGTTACGATACCAGAAACCCCATCGCCCCACAATCGCCGGGCGGCGGCCGGATCATCCACGGTCCACACATGCACCGGGCATCCGCGCCGATTGGCCGCGGCCACGAATCGTGGCGTCGCGACCGAAAGACTGTGGAAAGACTGGGGGACCGAGAGCACTCGGTAGGCCATGGTGCGCGGAGTCCAGCCAGTCCACGCGGCCGCATAAAGCAGCACGATCTCGCGCCGGCTGGCGCCAATGCTGAAGCCACCGTCGCGGAACGCGGCAAGTGCGTGCCGATCGGCAGAGGCTACGACCACACGGTGCTGTGCCGAGTGGGTCTCGAGGGTCCGTCGGACCTCTCCTTGGCCGCGTGGCTCTTTGATTTCGATGAGGAGGGGAAGGTCCGGAGTGACGTGGAGAACTTCCGCGAGTGTCGGGATCCGAACCCCGCGGTGCCGCCAAGGAAACGTCTGCCCGCCATCAGGCGAGAATCGGGCACCGGCATCAGCAACTCGCAGCCGATCCGCAGTGGATGCTGCCACGTCAACGGCGCTGTCGGTCGTGCGAGCCGTGGTAGCGTCGTGGAGCACGACCGGTACGCCATCGTGAGTCACCCTGACGTCCAATTCAATCGCATCCGCCCCCTGCTCTACCGCCAGTTGAAACGCGGGCAGGGTGTTCTCGGGAGCGTACCCCGACGCCCCCCGATGCGCGATGACGAGGCGGCGGCCAACCTGGAGCAGGGGATTCGTCGTCACGGCGTGCCGCGCGGCGGCCCGACAGCTCCTGCGTCCCAGACGGTAGCGAGAAACTGCCGAATCACTTGGGCGTAGGGTGGTCGGATCATCTGATACACGTCGTTATGGCCCGCCCCTTGGACCTCGTGCAGCACCCGCGCGCGGCCGACGCGGGCGAGTGCCCGGCCCATGCGGATGGGTGCGATCCGGTCGTGGGTTCCGTGGATGATGAACAGCGGTGCGGAGATTCGCTCCGCTCGCGCCAGGTTGTCCATCGCATAGCGGACCAGAAACGCCGGGAAGAGCCGGTAGTGGACCCGGGCCATGGCCCGGGCCGAGGTAAACGGCGAGTCGAGGATTACGGCCGCTACTGGCGTGGTAGTGGCCAGGTAGAGCGCCGGCACGCTTCCCAGTGATCGCCCGTAGACGGCAACGCGCCGGCGATCGATCTCGGGCCTCTGCTCGAGCCACACCCACGCGGCAGCCGCGTCTTGGTAGAGTCCCGCCTCGCTCGGGTGGCCCAGATTCTGGCCGTAGCCCCGATAGTCCAGAGCGAGCAAGGCATAGCCGGGTGGGCGGAGCGAGCCGAGCAGGGGCGCGAGTAGGGCCACGTTCTCGGCGTTGCCGTAGAACCAGATGAGGGCCGGTGCCACCGCGTCAGCTGCCCGCTCCGCCGGCAAGTACCAGCCGTGAAGGGTCAGCCCATCGGCCGTCTCGACCGCCACCCGCTCGCCCGCCAGCCCGAACGCGCGCGGATCGGGTACGGCGCCTCGGGGTGCGAAGAAGATCATCCGGGCCTGGGACAACCACAGGACCGCGGCGAGAATGACGTAGACCGCAGCCGCGAAGGCGACCGCGC
>JAOTWK010000687.1 GCA_029862935.1 Gemmatimonadota bacterium
GCGGGAACGGTCGGGATCATCATCGGGGGGCCGGTGGCATTCCTCGCCGTCGGGCACTGGCTGCCCGACCAGGCCTGGACCGGCCTCGCCGCGCTCTCGGGCAGCTGGATCGGTGGCGCGGCCAACATGATGGCGATCGCCCAGAGCGTGGGCACGCCGGATTCGATCCTGGGCCCGATCATCGTAGTCGATACCGCGGTGGGCTACGGATGGATGGGGGTGTTGCTCTTTCTCAGCGCGTTCCAGCACCGCTTCGACCGCTGGAGCGGCGCCGATACCACCGCCATCGAAGAGACCAACGCTCACTTGAGTGATCTCCAGTCACACCGTCACCCCATAGAGGTGAGGGACCTCGCCATCATTCTGGGCCTGGCGTTCGCCGCCGCAGTGGCGGCAGTGTACGCGGGCCAGCGCATGCCGGACCTCGGCGACCCCACCATCATCAGCAAGACTACCTGGGCCGTCCTGTTCGTGGTGACCGGGGCGCTGGTGCTGTCCCTGACGCCGGTCCGAAAGCTGGAGGAGGCGGGTGCCTCGAAGCTGGGGTTCATGGCACTCTACTTTCTCATTGCGGCGATCGGTGCGAGAGCCGACCTCCACGCCGTGCTCCAGACGCCGATGTTCCTCCTCGCGGGGCTGATCTGGTTGGCCGTGCACATTGCCGTCCTGTTCGGCGTTGCGCGCCTGGTGCGCGCCCCGCTCTTCTTCGTTGCCACCGGCAGCATGGCCAACATCGGCGGCGCAGCGAGCGCGCCGATCGTGGCTGGGGTATACCATCCCGCATTGGCCCCGGTGGGCGTGTTGATGGGTGTCTCCGGCTACATCCTCGGCATCTACGGCGCCCTCGGCTGCGCCTGGATCCTCGGGCAGCTCGGCGGCTAGCCGGGTTGCCTCCGGCGCCCGCCGCGCCGACAATTCGGAGCGAGAGGACATCAACCGAGCCCGGGAGCCGCACGTGAACCGTCGCGAAGGCCTGGCGAAACTCACCGGCCGCGAACGTTACGTCGACGACATGAAGGTCGAGGGCTGTCTCTGGGGCATGACGGTCCGGAGCCCGGCACCGCGCGGCCGCATCCGAGAAGTCCGGCTCGGACCCGGGGTCGATTGGTCGGAGTTCGTGGTGGTGGACCATCGGGACATCCCCGGCCCCAACGTGGTCAAGCTGATCGAGTCCGACCAGCCCGTCCTCGCCAGCGACTACGTACATCATGTGCACGAGCCGGTGCTGCTCCTCGCACACCCGTCCCGCCACATGGTCCGTCGCGCAGTTCGTGAGGTCGAGATCGTGATCGACCCCGACCCGGCGGTGCTGGATTTCCGCCTCACGCCTCGGGCCGATCAGATCCAGTACGGCAGCGACAACGTCCTGAAGCATCTCCGTATCGAGAAGGGCGACGTCGAGCGCGCGCTGGCCGATGCCCCCGTCGTGGTCGAAGGCGTGTATGAAACCGGAGCGCAGGAGCACGTCTACCTCGAGCCCCAGGGTATGCTGGCCTACGTGGACGGCGACGTCCTCGTCATCCGGGGCTCGCTCCAGTGTCCGTACTATGTGCTCGACGCGATGATGCACGCGCTTGCCCGGGACAGGCACCACGTCCGCGTGATCCATGCGCCCACCGGGGGCGGATTCGGCGGCAAGGAAGAATTTCCGTCGACCGTCGCGCTCCACGCGGGGCTCCTGGCGCTCAAGGGCGGACGGCCCGTCAAGGTGATCTACGACCGGGCCGAAGACATGGCGGTCACCACCAAGCGGCACCCCGCGCGGGTGCGCCATCGCACCGGTCTCGATCGTGACGGGCGGCTCCTGGCCCAGGACATCGAGGTGGTGATCGACGGTGGCGCCTATGTGACGCTGTCGCCCGTGGTGCTGAGCCGTTCGATCATCCACGCCGCCGGACCATACCACGCGGAGCACGTGCGGATCGACGGGCGGGCCATGTTCACCAACGCCGTACCGTTCGGAGCCTTTCGCGGGTTCGGCGCGCCGCAGTCGCAATTCGCCACAGAGCGGCACATGGACGTGATCGCCGAGCGGTTG
>JAOTWK010000688.1 GCA_029862935.1 Gemmatimonadota bacterium
GGGGACTCACTGGCAACAGCGCCACCGCATAGAGCAGTGCTAGTCGAAACGTCGTCTCCGCCCCTTGGGTCACGCTGAGCATTCTGAGACCGGCCCGCGCGTAGTCCTCTCGGTAGAGCCAGGCCAGCGCCAGGAAGTGCGGTAGCTGCCAGAAGAAGAGGATCGCAAAGAGGACCCACGCCTCGAGATCGAGACGGGACGTCGCCGCGGCCCAGCCCCCAACGACCGGCAGCGCACCCGGAACCGCTCCAACCAACGTGTTCAGCGAGGTTCGGCGCTTGAGCGGCGTGTAGAGAAAGACGTAGGAGCCCAGGGTCAGCGCGGCGAGAAGCGCCACGAGCCAGTTCGTGAAGAGCAGGAGATACGTGACACCCACGAGGCCCGCCGTCCATGCGAACAAGGTCGATTCCGCGGTGCGCAGCCGCCCTGACGGGAGCGGCCGACCACGAGTCCTGCGCATACGGGCGTCGATACGACGCTCGAGGATCTGGTTGAGCGCGTTGCTGCCCCCTGCCACGAGTGCTGAACCAACGAGCGTATGCAGGAGTACCACCAGCGCCACCTGGTCGGGAGAACCGAGATAAAAGCCAGCCGCTACCGTGAAGATGATGAGGCCGACAATGTTGGGTTTCGTCAGCTCGAGGTAGTCGGCGAGTCTCGCCCGCGCGAGAGTAAGCGTGGTCACGTAGTCGTCCAGACGGCGGTAGGAGCGCTCAAATGATGCGTCAACGGACTCGACCCTGGCAACGGTCGTCCGGGAACTCGTCGCGGGATTCCCGCGCTTCCTTGAACAGACCTGGCCTTGCCCATCGATCCAGGCTCCATTAGCTAAGTAGGATCCAACACACGACTGGAAAAGACGGATGAATGAACAAGGCATGAAAACCGAGGGACTGATCGTCGGCCTCCTCGGAGCCGCGGCCATCGCGCTGTGGTTTCTCATCGTCGACGCCGTTGCCGGCCAGCCGTTCTTCACGCCGGCCATGCTCGGCTCGGCGCTCTTCTGGGGGTCCCGCGATCCAGCTGCCGTCGAAATAAGCATCCAGACGGTGGCGAGCTACACGATGGTCCACGTGCTGGCCTTCGTGGTGATCGGCTTTCTCGCCGCCGCGATGGCCCGCCAGGTCGAGCGGGCTCCCTCGACCATCTTCATCGCCATCGTGTTCCTGATCGCCGTCGAGTTCGGCTTCTACATCGTACTGGCCATTCTTGGCCCGCCGCTGCTGGGGGCGTTTGCCTGGTGGAGCGTCGCGATCGGCAATGCCATCGCGATCGCGGCCATGGCGTTCTACTTGTGGCGCACCCATCCACACATCCGAGACCATCTCGCGCGACATCCGCTGGGCTCGTCGATCGATGAGTCGTCCGATTCCTACGAACCACTCTAGCCTTTCCACTGAATAGCGAGAAGGGGCCGCCTCGCCAGACGACGAGGCGGCCCCTTCTCGCATTTCCCGCTTTGGCTGTCCGCTCTTACGCCCCACCACCTCCCACAAACACCCCAAAGAGAAAGAGCAGCGCGATGCCCACTGCCACGGCAATCATGAGCGGGATCGTGAAGATTGCCGTGAACAACTTGTGATCCGTCTTGAGATGCATGTAGAACATCACGACCAACGCGAACTTGGTACCGGACAGCACGAGGAGCACTGGCGCCAGAAACCCAGCAAATGCCGGTACGTAGAAGATGCCCACTTCCACCAACGTGATAACGGTGAGGACACCGGCGACCGTCAGATAGGTGCCAACCCCGGGATGGGAGGACTCTTTGTGGGCGTGTGGCTCTGCCATAGGTGCGTCCGTCATTGAAGCAGGTAAACCACGGTGAAGATGACGATCCAGACCACGTCAACAAAATGCCAGTAGAGACCGGTGATCTCTACCGTGAGCGCCTTCTCAGGACCTAGCTTGCCCCGCAGAGACATCACGAACAGGGTCAGCAACCAGAGCACGCCGACGGCGACGTGTGCTCCGTGAGTACCCGTGAGCACGAAGAACGTCGACCCGAACAAGTTGACCTGGAGTGTGAGTCCCT
>JAOTWK010000117.1 GCA_029862935.1 Gemmatimonadota bacterium
ACGCGGGTGTCGAGGAACTTCGCGGTGGCGCCGGTGATCGTGAGCGTCGCCCCTGGGCCCACCCGCGTCGTGCCCGCCCCGCTCAGTGTCCCGCCGCTCCAGGTCATGGTGCCCAGGACGTCCACGGTGCCGGCACCGGTGACCTCGCCTCCACTCAGATCCACGGCGACGGTGGAACCGAAGGTGGCTGCGCTGTCGACGGTGAGCGTATTACCTGGTTGAGCGAAGACCTGTGATCCGACGACGCCACCCATCTCCAGTGCCCTTACGGTTGCCGGTACATCGAGCGTCACCGTGTAGTTGCCATCTTGCTGGATGTACACCGTGTCGCTCGGGCCCGGAGGTGCCCCGGTGCTCCATTTAGTGCCGTCGCTCCAGTTGCCGTCAACCGGGCTGACCCAGAACACGCCACCGGTCATGGTCGTGATACCGAACCCGAGGCTGGTGTCGGGCAGGAGCGGTGCAGCGGTGGCTTCGAGTGTGTACCCGACGCCCGGCTGATCGATGCTGAGTCCGGAAAACGTCGCCAGGCCGCTCGTGGCGGCCACGGTGGTGGTCCCCGACAGGGTACCGTTCCCCGGGTTGTTGGCGATGGCCACCGAGACTGATGCGGTTGTCGATGGGACCACGTTGCCGAATCCGTCAACGACAGCGACCACGAAGTCGGGGATTGCCGCACCGGCCTGGGTGCCGGTAGGCTGACTCTGGAACGCAACCGCGGCCTCCGACGCCGGAGCGGCCGTCCCGCTGAGCGTCAGCGGGGAGCCTGCAAGTCCACCGCTGGTGGCTGTCGCTGCTTGCGCTCCCGCAACCGGTCCCAGGGTCCACACCGTCTGGGCGAGGCCGGAGCTGGTGGTGGTGGCGGACGCGGGGGCGAGTGAGCCACCGTCGGCGGTGGCGAAGGCGACTGCGGTCCCGCTCACCGGATTGCCGAACAGGTCCGTGGTGCGGACCACCAGAGGCTGGGCCAACGCGGCGCCGACAGTTCCGGCCTGTGCATCCCCGCTCACCAGCTCCAAGACGGCGGCCGGACCGGGCACACCGGTGGCAATGAAGGTCACGCTCGGCGCGGCGGGACTCGGCAGGGCACTCGAGTCGGCGGAGGATGGCGCCGCGCCGATCAGCGCTGCCACAACTTCGTTCTCCCCGGCCAGACTTCCCAGCGTCCAGGCGGTTGCGGCGAGGCCGTTGGCATCCGTAACGTTGACTTGCGGACTCACGGTGCCGTCGTTCAGCGTGACCGTCCACTGCACGCTCGCATTGGCGGCCGGATTCCCGTCGATATCCGTCGCCAACACCACGAGGGGGTTGGGGAGGACGGACGCCACCGGGCCAGTCTCGTCGTCCCCGCTCACGATGGCCAGATCGGTTGCGGGCGTCGGTGCCGCGGTCGCCGTGACCGTGCCCTGTACGCTCGGAAACTCCACAACGGTTGCCGACGTCGCCTGCGGTCCGGCGGCGAGGCCCAGCGTCCACTCGAACGCCACGCGACCCGTGGCATCCACCTCGAGCGAGTCTGGCGAGACGGTGCCATCCGATGCGAGGAGCCGGACGCTCACTCCAGTAACCGGCAGCCCATCCGCCGCACGAACCTCGAGCACGACGGAATCGGCCAAAACAGTGCCGATCGTCGCCGTCTGCCCACCGCCGCTCACCGCCACGATTTGGGTCGGTAGCGGCTGCACGGCCACGTTCGTGGTGTCGGCTGGACCCGTGAGCAACGTGGCGGTGATCCTGGCTGCGCCGCGTTGTGCACCGGCGATCACCGTGCCCGTTGCCGGGTTGGGGACGGTGGCCCTTTGAAGGTCGAGCGAGGCCCATTGGATGGGGGTGTTGGGGATGGTCACCCCCGAGCCGTCGTACGCCTCGCCGACGAGCAGAACCGAACTGCCGCTGAAGAGCTGTTGGCTCTGGGTGACAATGCGAACGCCAGTTGCGTTGGATCCGACCCCCACGTATTGGAACGTCACCTCGGTCGGGACGACGTTGCTCGGCTTGGTCGTAGCCAAGACGGTGACCGGTCCGCCCGAGAAGACTGTGGCGCCGGTGGGATCGAGGAGCCGGATCGTGAGGAGGAACTCCTCCGTTGCCGTCGTCAACGTGACGGTGAGTGTCAGATCGACCGAGGTAGCGGTCGGCGAGATCGCGATGAGCGTGTCGACGGCGAACGTGGTGGAACCAGGGCGCTGGAGCGTGATGCGCGCCGCCGCAATGGGCACGATGCCGGTGTAGGCGGCGTCGAAGGCCGGCGTGACGGACACGTGACCGGTGAGTGGCACGCCTGGGCCGGCGGCATCGTCGCCACAACTTGCGGCGAAAATCGTCGCAAGAATGGCCACGGCAGCGGTGGAGCGACCTAGCTGCCGGTGACGACGCAGACTCCCAGGCGCGGTCGGCAGGATGACTATTCCCTCGTTGGTCTGGCTGGCAACGGTCAGGGAAGCAAAATGTGCGCCCCGATTCACCAAGGGACAAGGGCAGCAACATCCCCAAAGGAGCGATAAGCGGTGCTCGGTGTTGAGCTATTGCAACAGAATCGCTGGCGAAACGTGACGCTGGGGGGTGGCCACGGGCGGGTTTGATGGGACTCAATCAGTCGGGTTGTGGGATTCCGTCCTCCAGCCAGCGCATTTCGTTTGCCATCACGCGTTGTGCCGTCCGGTAGGTCATCTCGTCGTCGTTGTCGAACAGGCTGCGGAACCTGGCGTCGATTTCGCGGCGCGCACGCCGACAGAAGGCGTCGGCCAATGCCGTGCTGGTCGCGCTCTGCGTCCGCTCCTCCGGGGACGTAGACACCCTCAGCATGTGTGCACGCGTGCATGCGGCGCTCATGGCGAACAGCTCCGTGCCGACGTCGACCAGTCGAAACAGCACAGCCTGGCGGTGTTCGAGTTTGGGCCCGAACCGCACGATGGCGTGAAACAGCGCCCGGGCTAGGCGGCGCGAAGTGCGGTTCACGAAACGAAGATGCCGAGCCAGGGGGCCGAACTCGGCGTAGCGGGGCCACCATCCCCAGCCAATCCACTTGGACGGGTACCACGCGGTGTAGTAGAAGCCAGCGCGGATGAAGGCGCCAAGCTTCGCGCCGACCGAGGCCTCCGGGTCAACGATCGCGCCGGCAATCTTCAAGTGGTTGTCGACGACCTCCCGCGCGATGAAGAGCCGCATGATCTCGCTCGAACCCTCGAATATCAAGTTGATGCGGAAATCCCGCATCATTCGCTCGACCGGCTCGGGCACCTCCCCTCGCGCTTTGAGGCTCGATTCGGTCTCGTACCCGCGGCCACTTCGGATCTGCATGGTGTCGTCGATGAGTTCCCACCCACGCTCGCTGTTCCACATCTTCGCGACGGCCGCTTCCAGCCGAATGTCGAATTTTCGCTGATCGGCCATCAGAGCCGACAGCTCGGCGACCGCGTCCATAGCGAACGTAACGGCGGCCATTGCGCCGAGCTTCTGTGCGATGGCGTCATGCTTGCCAATGGGGTGCCCCCATTGGATCCGGCTCTGGCTGAACCGCCTGGCGATTCCGAGGCACGCCTTCGCGGTCGCAGCCGACGTTGCCGGAATCGTGAGTCGACCGGTATTCAAGGTGATCAGAGCCAGTTTGAGTCCGCGTCCTTCAGCCCACAGGACGTTGTCCTTTGGCACGCGCACGTCCGTGAAGCGAAGATGCGCGTTTTCGATGCCGTGCAGCCCCATGAAGTGACACCGGTGTGCCACTTCCACCCCGGGCCACGATGACTCCACGATAAAGGCCGTGATGCCCTTGTTCGGTACGGTCGCCATGACCACCATGATGTCGGCGATCGTACCGTTCGTGCACCACAGCTTTTCGCCGTTGAGGACGTATCCGCTCCCGTCCTCCGTCGGAACGGCGGTCGTCGTCATGCGCGCCGGGTCGCTCCCCACGTCGGGCTCGGTCAGCGCGAATGCGCTGATCGCTCCACCCGCCAACCGGGGGAGGTACTTCTTCTGTTGTTCCGGCGTGCCGAACAGCTTGAGCGGTTGGGGAACACCGATTGACTGGTGGGCGGAGAGCAGCACACCGACCGAGCTCTCGTAGCTCGTGGCGAGCGCGATGGCTCGGCCGTACACCGCCTGTGAGAATCCCAGGCCCCCATACTCCTGCGGAATCTTGATCCCCAGACATCCCAGTTCGATCAGCCCCGTGACGACGTGCTCGGGAATCTTGTAGTCCCGGTCGATCGCCTCCGCGTCCACATTGGCTCGGAGAAACGCCTCAAACTTTTCGAGCCACGGCGCGGCCCGTGCCAGTTCGTCTGCGGGAATCCGCGGGAATGGATGGATCAACTCCAGATGCAGCCGGCCGTTGAACAGCTCCTTCACGAAGCTCGGCGCCGTCCACTCGGTTTCCCGAGCGGCCTCGGCTACCCGACGCGCCTCCCGTTCGCTCACGCCGCGCGGGGTGGGTGCCGCGCTGGATGCGTCCATCACGATGACCGCTCCGTTCGCCGGTGAGACCTTCGGACGCCCGTGTGATTTTCCGTCCTCGATTCATCCAATATACCGCGACCCGAATTGGCTGGTGGGGCAGGGCGGTTGCGCGTGCGCAGCTGACGGGACAACATTCGGCGGCGTCATTTACAGGACTCTCCTGCCATGCTTCGCATCGTGCTTGCGGCGACGCTCGCCGCCATATCGCTGGCTGGACCCGCGACGGCCCAAACCGATCGCGGGCCTCTGAGCATCGAGACGTTCCTCGCGTTGGAGCGGGTTGCCGATCCACAGGTATCGCCCGACGGCAAGTGGGTGGTGTATACGGTGATGGCACCCGATCTCGCTGCCAACACGCGGCTGAGCGATGTGTGGCTCGTGCCGACCGACAGCGGCGCCGCCAGGAGGATCTCGGATCGACGGGCGGGCGGACGGGCGGCCCGTTGGTCGCCAGACGGAACCCGGATCGCCTACGTCACGTCCCGCGGCGACAGGTCCCAGATCCGGATCTACGACACCCGCACACGGCGCTTTCGAACGGTCACCTCGCTGAGCACGGGGGCGGATGGGGTCATTTGGTCACCGACCGGAACGCACCTGGCGTTTGTGTCGGAGGTGGTGCCGGAATGTTCGGACGATGCCTGCAATCAACGCGTCTTGGCAGAGCGGGACGCACGACCCACGCAGGCCCGCATCTACGATGAGCTGCTGTACCGCCACTGGAACACGTGGGAGGATGGGCTCCGCAGTCATCTGTTTGTTGTCCCGGTGGCTGGCGGGATGCCGGTCGATGTGACTGTGGGCTTGGACCACGACATCCCGGTGCCGCCGTTCGGCGGATCGAGCGACTATGCGTTCATGCCCGACGGACGCTCGCTCGTATACACGACCAAGGTGGGCACCGATCAGGCGTGGCACACCAACAGCGATATCTACCGTGTAGCAGTCGAGGGTGGAGAGGCGACCAACCTCACGAGAGGGCTGTTGGGAGCGGAGCGACATCCGCTCCCTTCACCAGATGGCTCCCTCGTCGCGTTCCTTTCGCAGGAGCGTGCGGGATTCGAATCGGATCGGTGGCGACTGATGGTGCTCGACCTCTCGTCGCTTCGTGTTCGAGAGGTGCCACGACAGTTCGATCGGTCAGTCGACGGGTTCACATGGCTCCCCAATGGTCGCGAGTTCATTCTCACAGCCGACGACCGTCAGCGCGGCGCAGTGTTCCGAGCTGGACTGGACGGCACGGTGCAGCGGCTGCTCGCCTGGGGCAACACGGCGCAACTCGCACTGGCCAGCGACGGCAATACGGTCGCGTTCGTGAACGATGCCATGCACCGGCCCGGTGAGGTCTATGCGTGGAAGTTGGGCGGCAGCGGCGACCCAAGGCCGCTGACGATGGTCAACGCCGAACGATTGCGTAACGTGCTCATGCACCCCGCGGAGGACATCAGCTGGGTCGGGGCCGATGGCTACACGGTTCACGGCTTGCTCGTGAGGCCGCCGCAGTTCCGGCGGGGTAACCGATATCCGCTGCTCGTGCTCATTCACGGCGGTCCGCAAGGCGCGTGGCTCGACAATTTTCATTCTCGATGGAACGCGCAGTTGTTTGCGGCTCCCGGGTATGTCACGGTGCTGCTCAACCCGCGCGGATCCACGGGATTCGGGCAGCGCTTCACGGACCAGATTTCCAGGGACTGGGGCGGAAAGGTCTTCATCGACATCATGGCTGGTGTCGAGCACGCCGCTCGGCTGCCGTACGTCGACTCTACCCGGATCGCCGCCGTCGGTGGGTCCTACGGCGGCTACATGGTGAACTGGATCAACGGCAACTCGAACCGGTTCGACGCGCTCATTTCACACGCAGGCATCTTCAATCTCGAAGCCTTCTACGGAGGAACCGAGGAGCTGTGGTTCCCGGAATGGGAGTTCGGCGGCCCTCCGTGGGTCGAGCGGACCTACTATGAGCAGTGGTCGCCCCACCGATTTGCCCGCAACTTCGCCACGCCGACACTGGTAATCCACGGCGCGCTGGACTTCCGGGTGCCGGACACGCAGGGCCTGCAGATGTTCACCGCGCTTCGGCGCCGCGGGGTGCCGGCGCGACTGCTCTACTTCCCGGACGAAGGTCACTGGATCGGGAAGCCGGAGAACCAGCGGCTCTGGTGGACGGAGGTGCAGGCATGGCTCGCGCGGTACTTGAGCGGGTCGATCCCCTGAGCCGTTCTGGCTCTCCGCCCACCGCCGGGTTCGACCCGGACCGCGCGCGGTCGACGTGATCGATCCGTTGTATCGGTCGCGTTCCGGCGCCGGAGCGGATCTCGGCAGGCAAGTGTACAAGCGGGTGCGCCCGCCTGTCGTGATGGTGGGTGTCACCCCGACCGGTGTCGAGATTGCTGCGAGCGCCGCGAAGGCGCTCGAGGTGCCTTTCGACGTCATTGTGGCCGCACACGTCCGCATGGAAGGACTGGGGATTCTGGGGGCCGTGGCCGAGGACGCCAACGCGGTGTTGGATCCGGCGTTCCAGCCCAGGTTCGGCGTTGTGGAGTCGCTGAATGAGGCGATCGAGCGTGCCAGGCGAGTCATCAAGACCGACCGGGTTCTGTTTCGGGGGCAGCGGCCGCTGCGGTCAGTTGCTGATATGGACGTTGTAGTCATCGACGGCCATCTCACGTTACCCTGGAAGGTGCTGGCGGCGACCGAAGCGATCCTCGAGGCCCACCCGAGGTGCGTGGTCGTTGCCGCGCCCGTCAGTACTCAATTGGTGCAGGAGCGTTTGCGTGTTCGACGTCTCGAATTCGTGTGTCCCACCGTGCTTCCAGACCCGGCCGGCCATCCCCGTCCGTTCGGCGATCCCCAAGACCCCAGCGCCGAGCGCCTTCGGAGCATCATCATCGCCCGTGAAGCGGCGTAGTCGTCTTCTCGTTCCACTGCTGGTGGTCCTCGTTGCGTTGCCGCTCGAGGGTCAGCTCACACCGCCGTCGACCGGTGGGGCGCCGGAGTTCGATTACCTCCTGCAGCAGGTGGCGGAGAGCCGGCGCGTTCTCGTGATCGGTGCCCACCCGGACGACGAGGACAGCGGGCTTCTCGCTCTGCTCGCCCGAGCCTACGGCGTTCAGTCGGCGTACCTGTCGCTGTCCCGCGGCGACGGGGGACAGAACCTCATCGGTCCGGAACTCGGCGTGGGACTCGGGATTCTCCGCTCGCGCGAGCTAGAGGCTGCGCGAGCGATTGACGGCGCGCATCAATTCGTGACTCGCGCGTATGATTTTGGCTACAGTCGCTCGATCGACGAAACGGCGGCGCTATGGCATCCCGATTCGATCCTGAAGGACGCTGTGCGGATCGTCCGGCGCTATCGACCGCACGTCATCGTGTCCGTGTTCTCGGGAACGGCGCGGGACGGTCACGGGCAGCATCAGATGGCGGGGCAAATTGCGCATGCCGTGTTCGAGGCCGCTGGAGACGGGCGTCGCTTCCCGGAGCTCGAGCGCGAGGAGGGCCTCAGCCCGTGGAGACCCCTGAAGCTGTATCGTTCTGCCCGATTCCAAGCGGCCGGGGAGCGCGTGGATTTGAGCACTGGGGAACTGGATCCCCGGTTGGGTCTCACCTATCACCAGATCGCGATGGCGAGCCGGTCGCGCCACAGCTCTCAGGACATGGGACGCTCTCAGCCAATCGGCCCGCAGCGGACGGGTGTCGCGCTGGTGACGGACCTGACGGGCGCGGCGTCTCCGGAGTTCTTTGCCGGCATTCCCCGTGAGGCCTCATGGCTGGCCTCGCTCACCGACTCTCTGCGCCGGACGGTGGCGCCGGTGCGCCTGGCGTCGGCGGTCCCCGTCTTGAACGCTGCACGCGAGCGACTGCGCGACGAGGGGGCCGAACGGCGACTGGATTCGCTCGTACAGCAGACCCTGGCGATTGCTGCCGGGCTCCTCATCGACGTGACGACGGACGTCGAGCGAGTCGTGCCGGGTGGGGTCCTGCAGGTGAGCGTGCATGTCTACAACGCGGGACCCTATCCCGCAGAGCTGACCGGCATCCGGCTCACCGTACCCGGCGGCTGGAGTGCTCAGGCGGACGACACCCGTCGCTCCCTGCCGTCCGGTGCGGACCTGGAGGTGGAGCTCGCCGTCGAGGTGCCGGCCGGTGCCCATCCGAGCCAGCCCTACCATTTGATGCGGCCGCTCCAGGGAGGGATGTACGACTGGACCGATACGGAGCCCGCGGTACGGGGTGAGCTCTTCGAGCCGCCGCTGATCACCGGAACGGCGCTCGTTCAGGTCGACAGGGGTCTTCCGATCGGCCTTTCCCGGGAGGCCACCTATCGGTACACCGATCAAGCGGTCGGCGAGGTCCGGCGCCCGCTCGTCGTGATGCCGGAGATGGCCGTTCGCCTCACTCCAGCGGTCGTGGCGTGGTCCACACGTGTGGCCACGGCACGCACGTTTTCGGTAACGGTGACGAAGTACGGCAGCGAGAAGCGGGACGGCGAAGTAGTCCTCGAGATCGAGCCCTGGGGGGTTCGGCAGTCCCAGCTGTTTTCGCTGAAGAGCGATGGGGAATCGCGCATCTTCAGTTTCGAGGTGCGCCGACCGGCAGCGGTCCGTGATGGCTCTGCCTCGGTGCGCGCG
>JAOTWK010000689.1 GCA_029862935.1 Gemmatimonadota bacterium
TGACGGGCCGCCCGGTGAGTTGGGCGAGCAGCAACACGGGCGTGGCGACGGTGAATGGCACCGGGCTGGTGAGTGGGGTCGCCGCCGGCTCCGCCACCATCACCGCCACAAGCGAAGGTCAGAGTGGCACCGCCGCGGTGACCGTGACGGCAACGCCGGTCCCGGTGGCCTCAGTGGACGTGACGCCGGCCACGGCTTCCGTAGCGCAGGGTAGTACCGTGCAGCTGACGGCCACGCCGCGCGATGCGGCAGGCAACGTCCTGACGGGCCGCCCGGTGAGTTGGGCGAGTGGCAACACCGGCGTGGCAAGCGTGAACGGGAGCGGGCTGGTGAGTGGTATCGCCGCCGGCTCCGCCACCATCACCGCCACGAGCGAGGGTCAGAGCGGCACCGCCGCGCTGACCGTGACGGTAGCGCCACCTGCAGGCCTGACGAACGAGTGCCAGTCACCCGATCCCAGCTGGATCTGGTGCGACGACTTCGACCAGGACCGCCTGAACCAGTACTTCGAGTACATCAATCCCGGCGGCAACAGCTTCCTGCGTGAGTCCGGCGTCGGCACCGAGGGCTCGCACGGGATGCGCGTTCATTTCGAGGAGGGCCAGATGAACGCCGGCGCCCTGCACCTCGCGTTCGGCCGAACCCCGGACTCGTACTTCCGGCCTGTGGACGCCGGCACCGCCGACTACCGCGAAGTCTACTACCGCATGTATCTGAAGCACCAAGTCGGCTGGGGTGACGGCGGCGGGCAGAAACTGTCCCGCGCCACGGTGTTTGCCGGGTCGCCAACATCGAGTTGGGCGCAAGCGATGATCGCGAATTTCTGGAGTGGCCCCTCTAGGCCAGGCGAAACGAACCAGAGCCGCTACTACCTCAACATGGACCCCGCATCAGGCACCGACGAGGCGGGGAACGTGATGACCACCCAATACAACGACTTTGATAACTTCAGATGGTTGGGGCGTGTGCAGGGACAGACACCGCTCTTCGACCTCGATCACGTCGGCCGCTGGTATTGCGTCGAAGTACACGTGCGTTTGAACGACGCGGGTAGCAGCAACGGCATCTTCGAGTTCTGGATCGACGACCAGCTCGAGGCCCGCAAAGAGAACATGAACTGGCTGGGCGCGTACAACGAATATGGGATCAACGCCGTGTTCTTCGAGAACTACTGGAACAATCCGGGCTCGCACCAGACGCAAGAGCGCTTCTTCGATAACATCGTGGTGAGCACGCAGCCAATCGGCTGCGGAGGCTGATCCGGAAGGAGCGTCACAAGCCGACGCGGCCAGACCCGTGGGAAACGGGTCTGGCCGCGGATCCCAAACCTCGCGCATCTTTCGTCCGTTCGTCGGCGGATCGGGTTGCACCCCCTCCCCTACCAAGATCTTGGTATTTGTTTTAGGCTGACGAAGCGGACTACGGTCACTCACATCATGTAAGGCTGGACACACATGCCGACAGCGATTGGCTCTTCCTCACGCCCGGCGCACACCTGGCGGTGTGGCTCGTGGGCGGTCTTTGCCGTCCTCGGAGGAGTGCTTCTCCTTGCAGCTGCGTGCGACGCTGCGACATCCGACGGGCCAGTCGGCAGCGGGGGTCTGACGTTTGAATGGAGCACGTACCGGAAACTGGCGACCGGCTCGGACAACTGGCCGCTGACGTGGTGCGAAGATGGGCACCAGTACACGAGTTGGGGAGACGGGGGCGGTTTTGGCGGCAGCAATGAAGACGGGCGGGTGTCCCTCGGGTTTGCCCGCCTCGAGGGGAGCCACCCCAACTTCACCGCCGTCAACGTTTGGGGTGGAAAGAACGCGGAGAATCCGGCTACGGTCTCTGGCAAGGTGGAGTCGATGCTGTGCATCAACGGCATCCTCTATGCCCTGCGCTCGCGAGGCAGTAATGACGCAGGCTTCGACTACAAGGAAGTCATGCGGTCGACCGACAAGGGATCTTCGTGGTCGACCGTGTCTGGCAGTCGGCTCGTGGGCAATGCGACGGGCGCGCCAGGGTTGCCGTTCTACATCAA
>JAOTWK010000690.1 GCA_029862935.1 Gemmatimonadota bacterium
ATGACGAGACGACTCGACTTCTCGTGCGTCGCATGCTGGAGGCGGAGGGGTGGGACGTTACGGAAGCTGCGAATGGTCGCATTGCCCTGGCTGAGCTCGAACGAAACCGGCCTGGGCTCGTGTTGCTCGATCTCGTGATGCCGGAGATGGACGGTTTCGAGTTCTTGGAGGCGATGCGCGAGCACACCGCCTGCGCAGCCGTCCCGGTGATCGTGGTGACGGCGAAGGAGCTCACCGAGGATGACCGGCGGCGCTTGAACGGAGGTGTCGAGCGTATCGTGTCGAAGGGCGCCTTGGCCCCTGAGGCGCTGGCTGAGCACGTGCGGGAGCTGGTTGCGACCCGCGGTGCAACAGACGGTGGGGCGTGAGGAGCCCGTTATGGGTGTGAAGCGGCGCGCACAGGTGGGGAACCACCGCTCGGACATTGCTCACCGGCAGGCCGCGTTACTGCGGCTCACGACGGGCATCGCTGCTGCCAAGGACGAAGCTGCAGTGTACCGCTCCATGGTGACCGGTCTTCAGGACGAGGCGCTGGGGTACAACTTTCTCGGTGTGTTTCTCCGAGATCTCGCCACAGGTGATCGGGTGCTGCAGGCAAGTGTCGGGTGGCCCGACGTGCAGGACGAGTGGCGCGTACCACAGGGCGAAGGGTTGAGCCAACGTGCCCTGGATGATGGAAAGCTGCACTACACACCGGACGTAACCCGGGACTCGGAGTACCTGCCCAGTCTGGCCTCTGGATCGGAAGTCGATGTCCCGCTACGCGTCGATGGTGAGACGATCGGAGTCCTCGTCGTCGAAAGTAGCGAGCCCAATGCCTTCGGCGAGGAAGACTTCGTCATTCTGCGGGCCGCAGCGGATCAAGCCAGCATCGCCATCGGCCGGGCGCGGCTCCTCACCGAAGAGCGCCGACGTGCCGACGAGCACGAGGCGCTGTTGGACACGATGCAGGACCTGGCTGGCGAGCTCGAGCTGTCCAAGGCGTTGCAGGCGGTTATCGCGCGGGCCGTGACCCTCCTGGGCGTAACCGGGGGTGAGGTGGCAATCTACGACGACGATCGTGAAGAGCTTGTCGTGGTGGCGAGCGAACACATCGGCAAGGACTCGACGGGGACGCGCCTCAAGCTCGGAGAAGGTGCCATGGGGACCGTAGCGCACACTCGTGAGCCGCTGATCATCCCGTCGTACCACGAGTGGAGTGGTCAGTCGGCCAAGTACGAGGATGTGATGGTGCACTCGGTCATGGCCGCACCGCTCATGATCGGCAAGCGCTTGGTCGGTGCGATTGCGACGGTCCACTCAGATCCTGAGCGCGTGTTCAACAAGGAAGATCTTCGACTCCTCAATCTCTTTGCACCGCAGGCGGCGATTGCCATCGAGAATGCGCGCCTGTTCACCGCAGAGCGCCAGCGTGCGGAAGAACAGCGGGCACTGTTGGACACGATGAAGGATCTCTCCGGCGAGCTCGAGCTCGCAAAAGTTCTGCAAGCTGTGCTGGAGCGCGCCGTGACACTCCTCGGCGTGACGGGTGGTGAAGTCGCGATCTTCAGTTCTGAGCGGAAAGAGCTGACGGTCGTCGCCAGCGAAAACATCGGGAAGGACTCGACGGGGACCCGTCTCAAGCTCGGAGAGGGAGCGATGGGCACCGTCGCTCGGAACATGGAGCCGCTCATCATCCCGTCGTATCACGAATGGAGTGGCCAGTCAGCCAAGTACGAGGACGTGGTCGTCCATTCGGTGATGGCGGCGCCGCTTCTCATCGGGCGGCGTCTGGTGGGAGCTATTGCGACGGTTCACTCCGATCCCGAGCGGGTCTTCGGAAACGAAGATCTTCGGTTGCTGAACCTGTTTGCCCCACAGGCCGCGATCGCCATTGAAAACGCGCGGCTCTACACGGCGGCTCAGCAGCAGCGCGAGTATTTTGAGACCCTGGTGCGCAACAGCCCCGTTGCTATCGTGACGCTCGATCGGGATCACAACATCGTGTCGTGCAACCCGACGTTCGAGAAGCTCTTTGGCTATACCAA
>JAOTWK010000691.1 GCA_029862935.1 Gemmatimonadota bacterium
ACGTTCCCCTTCTCATCTCTCCGCCTTGCGGAGTCGGAAACCCGAACCGACCTTGGTGGCTACAAAGCGGCTTTCGCCAATCCCGACGGCGAGCAACGCCAGCGTGACGCCCATCCCTGTGGACGCATACCGACGAACTGCACGCCGTCGAGCAGTCGGTACGCCTAAGGAGGGCCTCATGCTTCCTCAGCAACATCTCAGCCGTTGGTCCTGGCGCGCGCTCGGCGCCGCCTGCAGCGTCGGGTGCGCCGGCGCCGTGATCGCGTGCGGCGATGCGTCCAGCCTGGCCGTCTGGGACGGCGTCGTGCGGGACAGCGCCGGCATAGAGATCATCGAGAACTTCGGCACTCCGCTGTGGCGCGAAGGCGAGCCCTGGACGTTCACGGAGGTCCTGCGGATCGGCGTCGTCGAGGGCGACTCTCTGTACGAGTTCGGTAGGATCACCGGCATGGCGGTGCTGTCGGATCGCCGTGTGGTCGTCGCCGATGCCATGTCGCACAACCTGCGTTTCTTCTCCGTCGATGGTGTCTGCGAGCAGACGGTGGGAATGCAGGGCCGTGGGCCCGGTGAGTTTGGCGACGGGTTTCTCGGACTGCTTCACGGACCGGGGGACACGCTCTTGGTGCGCGACGTCGCGAACGGGCAGATGCACACGATCGCACCAGACGGAACCATCCTGGGCAGCTTTTCGACCTCGGCGGATGAGGGGTACTACTCTGCGGGCTGGGATGACGACGTGGCCACGGGACGCCTCGTGTCCTCCCTTGTTCCGCTCCAATTACCCAATCAACCACCCACGGACACCTTCGACATCGTCCTGGCACGTGATGTCCACGGCGCGGTGTTGGATACCGTGGCCCGAGTCCCCACCTCGGCGCGGTTTTCGTCGGCCGGCGAGGCCACCCTGCGCCACTACTACCGCGGCTCCCCGGACTTCGACCTGTGCGGTGAGGGGATCGTGAGTGGACGGAGCGACGACTACCGGCTCCTCTGGTCCGGCCCCGGCGGGAATGTCAGCCGCATCATCACCATGCCTTGGGAACCGCTGTCGATGACCGACGCGGATCACTCGATCATCGAGGACCGCATCGATGAGATGCTGCAGCAATATCAGGTCCCGCTCGCGCGGGCGAATGAGTTCAAGGCCACACTCCGATTCGAGAGCACCTACCCGGCCTATCGGCGCTTAGTCTGTGGCCCCTCGACCACTGTCCTGGTGCAGCATGTCAGGCCGGTCCGCGACCTCACGAAGGACGAGCGGAAAGACTTGCCTACCTACATGACCGGTCTCCCAGGCACTGTTGAATGGGATGTCTTCGACCGCACCGGCCGTTACCTGGGCATCGCGGCCATCCCCGGGACGGACTGGGTGGCCGGCTGGCGCAACCCACGCTTCGTTCGCGATCACACGTCCGGTACCTGGTATGCGTACTCGGTCTGGTCCGATACGCTGGACGTGGAGTATGTGGTCGCCTGGCAGTTGGAGGGAAACATGCCGGAGTGAAGTACGAAAGGCCGCAGGACCGGGTGCGAGCTGGGCTGAGAACTGAATCGCGCCGCCAAGCCCCGGACGCCGGTTCGCGCCGGGGCTCTTCGTTTCGGACGCAGTACGCCTCGCGTCTCCAGCACCGGGCCTGCATTATTCGCTCAACCGGTTCATCTGCGTGGCCCCTCGAGAGACAGGACACGTATGCGGGCACTCTGGCTCGAGAAGAACAAACTCACCCTCAGGGATGACGTCCCCCGCCCCGACCCGCCCGACGGCGAGGCGGTGGTCCGGGTGCTCCAGGCCGGCATCTGCAACACCGATCTGGAATTGGTGCGGGGCTACTACCCTTATGCGGGTATCCTGGGACACGAGTTTGTAGGTGTGGTCGAAGAGGGCCCAGACGAGTTGGTCGGCCGCAGGGTGGTAGGAGAGATCAATGCGGTGTGTCACCAATGCCGCGCGTGCCGCGAGGGCCGGTCGAGCCACTGCGAGCACCGCACGGTCCTGGGGATAGTGAATCGACACGGGGCCTTCGC
>JAOTWK010000692.1 GCA_029862935.1 Gemmatimonadota bacterium
CCGCGGCGAGCTGCGCAACCTCCGACCAGGGGGAGCTGTTCTACGGACACGTCCCCGATCCAGGGAACGTGGCCGGTACAGGGTCGCGAAGTAAGAACTCGGTGCTATTCCAGATGCCGTCGCTGATCGCGCACGAGTTCACGCACAACATTCAGCAGAGCCGCCGCATCGTGGTCCTCGGACGGTCGAGATCGTTGTCGACGTGGGAGGCCGAGGGGCAGGCGACTCTGGCTGAGGAGGTGGTCGCACACAGTATTCTTGGCAACACGCCGGGCATGGATTACGGGGCGTCGGTAGCGCTCTCAGGCCCGGGGGCGTCGTGGTACCGGTTCATCTTCGACCGCCTCGCGTGGTACTACGGTTGGGCCGGCGGCGGGACGAGGAACGCGAACGCGCCGGACGAGTGCACGCTCTTTGGCACACAGGCGCTCAACAATGGCACGCCGTGCGAGCCGTTCTGGTTCTACGGCGCCTCCTGGTCGTTCCAGCGCTACGTGGCCGATCGGTTCGGCCAGAGCTATCCGGGTGGTGAGACGGCCCTCACCAAGGACTGGATTGCGAAGAGCGACTTATCGGGGGTGGAGAACGTTGAGGCGCTGTTGGGGGTGCAATTTGACTCGGTCTTCGCCCGATGGGCGGCAAAGAACTACGTGGATGGTCGCCCAGGTGTGGCATCCGATACCAGCCTCCAAATGGCGAGCTGGAACGTGCACGATATCCTGAGCTCCCGGAGCGCAGCGGCGCCGCTGGCGCCGGCGCAGCAGACCTTTGGGAACTTCGCGATCACCGAGCAGGTGCGGTCCGGCAGCACCGTGTACGCGTTGCTCGCTGCGGGAGCCAGCCGTCCGGCGCTGGCCGTCAGAGTCCGGGACCTGGTCGATGCGCCGCTCGGCACCGCCACCAGGCCGCAGATCTGGATCGTTCGCACCAAATGAGGCAGCGATATGCGTGAATTGTGCGTTGGAGTTCTGGTCGTGTGCGTTGCGGCGTCCTGTGGCGGAGAACGCCGTCAGGAGGAGGCGCCACCCGGCGGCACGTCGGATACGCTCCCCCCAGTGACGGCCGCCGCGCCCGATACCACGACACCATCCCTGCCGGCCGCCGCCGCTCCACCGGTCGCGGCTGCCCCGGTCCGAGACCCGCGATCAGGCGACACGACGGTGACCGGAGTGGTCCGAGCCGTGGGGGCGATTCCGCTGACACAGACCGTGGTGCAGACGGCGTCGGGAGAGGTTGCATTGGTGGGACCGTACCGCGACGAGCTGTCTCGGGTCATAGGTGCCGAGGTGCGCGTGTGGGGGAAAGCGCTCGCCAACGCCCCGCCCGCGCCGTCACGGGCGGTGGAGGTGTCGGCCTACGAGGTGGTCCAGCTCAACGGACAGCGACCGGTGGTCGGCACGCTGGCGGAACGCGAGGACTCGCACTTCATCGAGGTGTCTCGGACCGAGATCGTACGGCTCGCGGCACTGCCGCGCGAGCTCACCACGCTCGTGGGGCGCCGGGTGTGGGTGTTCGGAGAACGCGGCCCCAACGGACTCCGCGTGCAGGTGTTCGGGGAGGTGCGACCGCCCAACGAGTAGGCTTGAGTTCTGTGGGATGCAATAGGCTCCGCCCGGATAGTCCGGGCGGAGCCTTACTGTATGTAGCCCGCGGGGAGCTAGAAGCCTCCCCGCGCCGCAAACGAGAAGCCCAAGAGAAAGGAATTCTCATTCATGCTGTTGGTGACGGTACTGCCGGGAGGCACGGCCGGATTCATGATCGGGCCGGTGCCGTCGTTCTCGAATGCCCGGTAGTAGGCCAGGCTGGTTTATAAGCGACGGCTGAGGTTGAAGCCGGCGCCGACGGTCACGTGATGCTGCACAATGCCCGGAGCTGGCAGGTTGACCATGGCGAGCGAGTCAGGCACCGGGTTCTGGCTGTAGTTGTATCCGCCGCGGAGTGCCACCTGCTCGGTGGGCCAGAATTTTAGACCGGCGTGAATGCTGTAGATGTTGCTCCAGCCGAATCCGTTGACCGAACCGTC
>JAOTWK010000693.1 GCA_029862935.1 Gemmatimonadota bacterium
GGATGTTTCCCGACATCCCTTTGATCTCGATCTGCTTGCCCGGTGCGATCTGTCCGCGCCATTCGGATGTGACTCGGACCTGACCCGCGGTGTCGCCCGGGAACGCCCAGTCGGGCCAATCCACCCCTGGTCCACTGATCTCGACGTCGCCGCACGCCATCGACCAGGCAAGCACGAGGGCGGTTACGCCCGGGGCAAATATCTGTCTCATCGTAGCCTCCAGAGTGTTCACTCGAGGTAGTCGGTCGTGAGCTGAAGAACTGCTCTTCGTAATCGGCCACACCGATGCCGAACCGGGTTCACAGGCGCTGAGAAGACCATCGCATCTCTGGTGTGGTTGCTCGAACCACGCTTTTCAACACCGCCAGGATGTCATCCAGCAACACCATGTGCTCGGGCGCTGTTTCGAGCCGCAGTTCAAGAGGCACCTTCCTCAGCCATTCTTCGCGCGAGGCCGGCAGCTCCCTTAGAAGCACGTGAAGCATTTCCGGCCTCAAAATGCTCTGTTCGTCGGGGATGTCCCGGAACGTCTGGAGCGCCATCGCGGAGAAGAGTTGGGTGGCATATGTTCGCCTCATTGTGACCTCCTGTGGTTTTCCTGCCGCTCGTCCGGCCGGATCGACCGGTCCTCGATCTCAGGTCCGCGTCCAAACGGGCGCCAGTTTGCCCGCCGTTGCTGGCCGGTCTACCTTTGCGGCAGGATAGGCGCGCTGTGTCTCCACAGCGTCTCCCCTCCGTCTCCCAGGAGGGTCGTGTCACATGAACACCACCCCACGCGACCAATGATCGAGTTCCGTGCGCTCGGTCCGGCGGAGTTGGTGGGGCCCGAGGGCGCCGACGCACGGGCTGTCTTGGCCCGACCCAAGTTGCTCGGCCTCCTTGCGTTCCTCACCGTCGGAGCACGCCGTGGCTTCCAGCGGCGGGACTCCCTCATCGGGGTCTTCTGGGCGGAGCTGGACCAGGCTCGGGCACGCAGCGCCGTGCGGCAGTCGCTGTACCGCCTGCGTCTGTTCCTAGGCGAAGGGGTCGTGGTGACGCGGGGCGACGATGAGATCGCGGTGTCGGAAACCGGGTTTTGGTCCGACGTCCGAGCGTTCGAGGACGCACTGAAGGGAGGTGACCGAGCAGCGGCGCTGAATGTCTACCGGGGCGATCTCCTGGAAGGGTTCTACGTACCGGATGCCCCGGAGTTCGAGCGCTGGATCGACGAGCGGCGCAAGCAGCTCCGGCAACTCGCGTCGACGGCGGCGTGGGAGTTGGCTGACCAGGAGGCGGGGCTCAAGCATACGGGCGCGGCCGGTCACTGGAGTCGCTACGCCAGGAACCTCGCTCCGCTGGACGAGCGGTTGCTCCGACGGGTGATCAAGCTGCTGGACCGCTTGGGTGATCGGGCAGGCGCCGTGCGCGAGTACGAAACGTTCGCCAGGCGGTTGGCCGACGAGCTGGAGTTGGAGCCCTCACCGGAGACTGCGGCACTCGTTGAGAGCGTGCGGGCGCGCAGCGACGTGCTCTGGACGGAAGCCCAAGCGTCGGCACCGGAGAGCCCTGAGGTCCCGGCCGGCTCGCCGGCACGCTCTTCCCACCTGACCGCTCCGGAGCCGGGCACCGTCCGTGTGTTGGCCGAGCGCTATCGGCTCGAGAAGGAAATCGGGGCCGGCGGAATGGCAACCGTGTACTTGGCGCGCGATCTCAGGCATGAGCGGGATGTGGCGGTGAAGCTGATGCATCCCGACCTGGCGGCGCACATGGGGCCGCAGCGCTTTCTGCATGAGGTCAAGATCGCGGCCAACCTCACCCATCCCCACATCGTGCCGGTGTACGACTCCGGCTCTGCCGACGGACGGCTGTACTATGTCATGCCGTACATCGACGGTGAATCCTTACGCGACCGGCTCGAGCGTGAGGGGCAGCTCCCGCTCGGTGACGCACTCGGCATCGCCCGCGACGTCGGCGAGGCGCTGACGCATGCGCATAGCCAGGGCGTCGTGCATCGGGACATCAAGCCGAGAACATCCTC
>JAOTWK010000118.1 GCA_029862935.1 Gemmatimonadota bacterium
CATCGCGCAGAGTGATCCCGACGTGTCCGGTGGCGAGCTGCTGGAACAGGTGGCACCCGAAGCGCGACCGATCCTCGCCGAGCTCCTCGCCGAGCCGTCCGGGGAATTCGCGGAGGACGCCACCGTCGTCGGTGCTCTACGCAAAATCGAAAGTCGGAGGATCGAGAAGCGTCTTCACCAGATCAATCGCAGGATCGTCATGGCGAGCGAAGAGGAGAAGCTCGAGCTCGCACGGGAAAAAGAGACACTCAGCCGAGAGATTTCGGCTCTCAATCCAGCACGTTGGAATGTTATCAAGAAAGGGAGGAGTGGCAGTGCACGCTGATCTACAGGCGCTGTTGCATCTGCAGGAGAAGGACAAGATCGTGATGCAGATCGAAGCGGACATCGAGGCCCTCGAGCCCCAAGTCGAAGAACTGGATCAGGAGCTCGAAGCGGCAATGAGCGAGCTCGAGAAGGCCAAGACGCGGGCCGAGGAAGCGGACAAACGACGGCAAGAGCTTGAAACGAAGATCGAGAGCTACCGCCTCATGCAGGAACGGCGACGGCAGCGTCTCGAGTGGGTGCGCGGTGCCAAGGAAGCCTCGACCCTCATGGCGGAGCTCGATCTTGCGCGCAGCGTGCTCGCCAAAGAAGAGGCCGAGTGGGTTCGGTCGGCCGACCGCGTGCAGGAGGCGAACGAGGTCGTCTCGGAGCACGATGCCAGAGTGGCAGAGATCAAAGAAGCGCAGGCTCCCAAGCGCGAAGAGCTGGCCGCCAAGCTGGCGGAGTACGACGATCAGCTCGGGGCGGCGGCGGCCGATCGCGACGGTGTCGCCAAAGACGTGAAGGCGTCGTTGCACGAACGCTACCAGCGTATCCGGCAGGGTCGGGCACCGCTCGCGCTCTACCCTCTGCGCAGCGGGGCATGCGGACATTGCTTCACCTCGGTACCGCTGCATCGGCGCCAGAAGCTGCAGTCGGGCGAGACGCTGGAGACGTGCGAGGCTTGCGGGGTGCTGCTCTACGACGAGAGTGAATGACAGCCATTGCCCCTCGATGGGCGATCACGGGAGCCCCTGACCCTGCGGCCATCGATGCCCTCGTTCACGCACTGAACATCCCCCCGACCTTGGGGGCACTCCTCGTCCAACGAGGCCACATCGCCCCCGATGTTGCAAAGCGTTTCCTGCGCCCAACGCTCGACTCGCTGATCGATCCGTTTGCGATGCGTGATATGGAACGGGCTGTCGAGGTAATCGTCGCTGCGCTGCGCCGCGGTCAACGCATCATGGTCCACGGCGACTACGACGTAGACGGACAATGCGCCACGACCCTGCTCACGCGCGTGCTCCGAGAGGCGGGGGGAGATGTCGTACCGTTCGTGCCGCATCGAGTGCGCGATGGCTACGACTTCGGACCAGCCGGGCTCGCGGAGGCCAAGAGGGTCGAGGCAGGGCTCGTCGTGACCTGTGATTGTGGCACCACGGCAACCGAGACCGTGGGGGCGGCCCAGGCGGCCGGCATCCAGGTCGTCGTGACGGACCATCACTTACCCGGCGCGTTTGCTCCCGCAAACGCTATGCTGAATCCGCAGCATCCCGACTGTGATGCTGGGCTCGGCATGCTGTGCGGGACTGGCGTTGCGTTCAAACTCGTTCAGGCGTTGGTCGGCGAGCTTGGGCTGCCCGACAACCTCCCGATGCATCTGCTCGATCTGGTGGCGCTGGCCACGGTTGCCGATGTCGTGCCACTCGTCGGAGAGAACCGCACGCTCGTGCGCCACGGGCTCAAGGTGCTTGGGGCCTCGCGCTGGCCCGGCGTGCGCTCGCTGGTCGAGGTGACTGGGCTCGCAGGGAAAGAGATTCGTGCTGGACACGTCGGGTTCATTCTGGCGCCACGGCTCAACGCGGCAGGTCGTATTGGCGAGGCGATGGACGGGGTACGGCTACTGCTCTCGGACGACGCCGGTGCCGCGAGAAAGCTGGCAATGGGTCTCGACACGACGAATGCACGGCGCCAGGCCATGGACGAGACAATGCTCGGCGAGGCCGTCGAGGAGGTCGAGAAGTCCGTCGATCTGGAGGACACCTTCGGACTGGTATTGGCCCGTGATGGCTGGCACTCCGGGGTCATCGGGCTAGTGGCGTCCCGTCTGGTCGAGCGCTTCGCACGACCCGCCGTGATGATCTCGCTCGAAGGCGATGTGGGCAAGGGGTCCGGGCGAAGCATCTCGGGGTTCGATCTGCACGACGCGCTGACCAGCTGCGGGTCGCTGCTGTTGCGCTATGGCGGGCACCGCATGGCTGCCGGCCTTTCGCTCGCACGCGATCGGATCGACGAGTTTCGGGACGCGTTCAATGCAGTCGCACGGGAACGGCTCACCCCAGAAGACTTGGTGCCCACGCAGCGGATCGACATCCTGGTGCCTATCGAGCACATGAACGACGACTTGGAGCGTCTGTTCCGTCACCTCGAGCCGTGCGGTGCTGGCAATCCGGCGCCTGTGCTGGGGGTGGCTGGCGGCGTCGTCCGACACCACCGGGTCGTGGGAGCCAATCACCTGCGGTTTCAGCTCGCCGACCGCACCGGGAGCATCAATGCCATCGCCTTCAACTGGGCCGATCGGTTGCCCGACGATTGGTGGCGGTCACCGCTCGACGTAGCGCTGAAGCTCGATCGGAACGAGTTCCGAGGCGAAAGCACCTTGCAGGCTCGCGTGGTGCAACTCAAACCGTCGGAGTGACGCGGTGCGCATCATCGCCGGCGAATTCAAGGGCCGTCGTCTTCAGCGCCCGGACGATCCCCGCGTCCGACCCATAACCGACCGGCTCAAAGAATCCTGGTTTGGGATACTCGTTCCCCATCTCGCGAATGCTACAGTGATCGATTTGTTTGCGGGTTCGGGCTCGCTTGGGCTGGAAGCGCTCTCGCGCGGGGCCGCACACGTGGACTTCGTGGAGATTGCCGAACTGTCGCTCGCGGCCCTCTCGGCCAATATTCAAACACTGGGCGCCGAAGACCGGACGCAGATCCGCCGTGCCGATGCCCTGCGCTTTGCCCGGCGACTCCCGGACCGGGCCTACGACATCGCGCTTGCCGACCCGCCGTTCTCGACTGATCACGCTGGGCGGTTGGTCGCTATCTTCCGAAAGACCCCGTTTGCCGGCATGCTGACGCTGCAGCACCGGGCGGCAGTGACGCTGGACGGCGACGATACTCGACGATACGGCACTCACGCTCTCACCTTCCTCTACGCGCCATGACCAGAATTGCCGTCTATCCCGGTTCCTTCGACCCCGTGACGCTCGGACACGAAGATATCGTGCGCCGTAGCCTGGCCCTGGTAGACCGCGTCGTCGTTGCCGTGGCAGCGAACCCGTCAAAGGAGCCGCTGTTTTCGGTTGATGAGCGCGTGACCCTGCTCAGCGGCGTGTTTGCCGACGACGAGCAGATCGAGGTCACGTCGTTCGACGGGTTGCTTGCCGACTTCGCACGAGTCCGGGGCGCAGGGGTCGTGATTCGAGGACTGCGGGCCGTCAGCGATTTCGAGTACGAATCACAAATGGCGTTGATGAACCGTGAGCTCTACCCAGAGCTCGAGACGGTGTTCTTGGTGCCGGCGCTGCATCTCACGTATCTGAGCTCGAGCTTGGTGCGAGAGATCGCCCGACTGAACGGTGATGTGGGTGCGTGCGTGAGTCCGTCGGTCGCGGCGGCCCTCGACAAAAAGTTCGGTCGATGAGCTTTCGGCGGCACGTTCGTAGCCAGGCGGCTGCGCACAGGTGCACGGTGGTGCTGGCCGAAGGCTGGGACGATCGCGTGCGACGGGCGGCCGACATCCTCGAGACCGATGGCATTGCGACCGTTGTGCTCTTGGATCGGTCGATGGAGGGCGACCCGCGGCAGAACAGCGTTGCGGAGCTCTTGGCGGTGCGGAGGCCGGACGCGGTGAGGAACGCCGCCCATGCGCGAGAGTTGGCTGCCGACCCCCTGAGGTTCGCCGCTGCGTTGGTCGGCTTGGGTGAAGCGGACGCGGCAGTGGCTGGCGCAACGTGCCCGACCTCGGATGTCATCCGAGCGGCCCTCTGGGCCATCGGTCCGGCGGCGGGCATCGCGACCGTGTCGAGCGCATTCTACCTGGATTTCCCGGTCGAGGGATTCTCGTTCCGGAGTGGCGAGTGCGGGACCGTAGAAGGCGAGAACGGTGTGGGTGACACCGTCCTCACGTTTGCCGACGCCGGGGTGGTGCCCGATCCCACGGCGGACCAGCTGGCCGAGATTGCATGGAGTGCAGCGCATGACCGGCGCTTGGTGGTCGGCGACGAGCCGGTGGTGGCGTTTCTCTCGTATTCGACCCGGGGGAGCGCTGATGGGCCGCGAGTAGAGAAGATGCGCGAAGCCGTCGAGCGATTCCGGGTGCTGGCCCCCGATATCGTGGCCGACGGCGAGCTGCAAGGCGACGCGGCGCTCGTACCAGACATCGCGCGGCTCAAGGCTCCGGACTCGCATGTGGCGGGCTGTGCGAACATCATGGTCTTCCCGGATCTTGACAGCGGGAACGTGACGTACAAACTGGTGCAGCGCCTTGCGGGCGCGACCGCGACGGGCCCGATCCTGCAGGGCCTGGCGCGACCAATGATCGACCTCTCCCGCGGCGCCACGGCCGACGACGTCGTGGACGGGGCAGCGGTGGGGATTCTTCAGGCCGCGAGCCCGAATGCGGGCTCAATCGTGGAGGAAGCATGAGTTTTACCGTTCGAAGAGACGAAGCGACGGGCGTGACGATCGTCGGCGTAGATGGACAGCTCATCGTCGGCAACCGCCACGATCTCAAGAAGAAGGTGCTGGAGGCGGTGGAAGCCGGGGAAACGAAATTCGTGATCGACTTTGCCGCGACCGGCTACATCGACTCCTCCGGGCTCGGTGTCCTCGTATCGTTGGCGAAGAAGGTCCGCGAGACCGGAGGCGAGCTGCGACTGGCGGCGCTCAACGCTGATCTGCGGACGCTGTTCGAGCTCACCAAGCTCGACAATCTGTTCACCATCGCGGACTCGACTGAGGAGGCCGTCGCAGCGTTCTGACGTCGTGACCGCACCCCTCCGTCTAGTCGTTCGCCGTCGCGAGGTCGTCCCTCCCGAGGCCACCCGTCTGAGAGTCGAGATCTCGGTGCGTGTTCCCACCAATCTCGACGTCGTCGAAGAGACGGTCGATCTGGTTGCCCGCCACTGCCTCGCAAGCGGTATTTCGCCGCGCGCGGCGCGCTTCATCGTGCGTGTCGCGCTCTGCGAAGCGCTCGCCAACGCCATGCAATACGGCAATCAGCTCGATCCCGCCAAACGGGTCGACGTGAGAGCCCAGGTCGACGACAGTTCCCTCGAGCTCCACGTACGTGATGAGGGAAAGGGGTTCGACCCGAGCAGCATCCCGGACCCCACCGATCCGACCCGTATCGGGCTCGACCAAGGACGCGGCCTGTTTCTGATTCGGCAACTCATGGATGAAGTTCGCTTCAACGCCAGAGGAAACGCCATCTGCATGATCATGCGCCGCACCTAGAACGGCTCAACGCCGTCTTGCAGTCGCTCGGCACGATGACAGGGTGTCGGTTGCGGCTGTGGCGGGCGGGGCGCGGCCGGCTCCGTCCCGTTCTGGGGACCGAGCACGTCGATCCACCGCGAGTTCGCATCGACGAAGCCGGACTGGTGCAGCCCGCCGACGATGGCCGCTGGCTCATCAACATTCCGGAGCTGAACAGCTATTGGTACGAGATTGTCGAAACGGATGGTGATCGCGAAGATCTCGCGGAGACGCTGACCCCACTGCTCACGCGGCTCCTGGCGAGTGAAGGCGAGACATTGGCGCTCGCGAAGCAGCTCGCCTCACGGTACGAAGAGATTGAGCTGCTCTATACCATCAGTGAAATTCTTGGGCACACCACGCGGCTCGAAGAGGCGGCGCCGATCATCTTGCGAGAGGTGAGTGACGTGGTGGGTGCACGTCGAGCGTCACTATTCGTCCACGACGAATCCGCGGGGCTCCTCCGACCGGTTGCCGCCATCGCGAAGCCGATAGAGCAGCTGGAACCCATTCCGGTGGCGGACGCCGACTCGATCACGGCCCGAGCATTCCGCACGCGGATCGCTGTGGCCAACGACCCGCAGAAGTCGGAGGGGCAGCGCAACAGACGGGAAGATCGGGGCTATCGCGGAGCGGCGTATCTCTCCGTGCCGATCATCTATCGGGCGTCGGACGAGGAGACCCACCCGGTCGGTGTCCTCAATTTGACGGATCGAGTCGGGAAGGATGCGTTCAGCGGTGGCGAGCGGCGGCTCGTGAGCGCCGTCGCGAATCAGGTCGGGGCGGCACTGGAGCACACCCGGTTGGTGGAACGAGACCTCATACGCCAGCGGGTGACCCGGGAGCTCGAGTTGGCGCACGGGCTGCAGATGAAGCTCTTGGTGTCACCCGCCGTCCTGGGCCCCAACGTGGACGTTGCCGCGCGCTGCCTCCCCGCGAAGAGCGTCGGTGGCGACTTCTATCACTTCGTGCGACTGTCCGAAGGACGGATCGGCGCGATGCTTGGCGATGTCTCATCGCACGGATTTGCCGCGGCGTTGATCATGGCGAGTGTGCTCTCGGCTGCGGGCATTCATGCAGCGGAGGTTGCCTCGCCGGATGGCACGCTGCGCCGACTGCTGGAATCCATCGAACAGGACCTGGTCGAGACGGAGATGCACCTCGCGCTGTTCTACGGGGTGTTGGACCCGGCGAGGGGCGTCCTGCGGTACACGAACGCTGGGCACCCCCACGCGTTTCGCATTTCACCGGACGGGACGGCCGAGCGGCTCTCGGCCACATCCCCGCCGCTGGGGCTCACGAGTCCCGACACGTTGGTCGCCTCCGAGACCACGTGGCGCAAGGGCCAAGACCTCCTGCTCCTCTTTTCCGACGGGATCATCGACGCCCGCAACGATGACGGGGAGGCGCTCGGGGAAGACCGCGTGCTGACCACGGTTCGGGATCATCTCGAGGATGCCACCGACACCATCGTGACCGCGGTGCTCGACGCGGCCAGTGCATTTGAGGCTACAGCCCGCGACGATCGCACGATCGTCGCGTTGCGCGTCTGAGTGAGCCGGCGACTCGGGCAACACTTCCTCACCGACCCGACGATCCTCGATCGGATCGTCGACGCCCTCGACCCGCAGCCCGACGACCTGGTTTTGGAGATCGGGCCGGGCACGGGAACGTTGACGCGGCGTCTGGCGCCACGGGTGGGGTGGGTCGTGGCAGTGGAGAAGGACGTCGAGCTGGTTGCACGGGAGACGGGACACGGGATGCGGGACACGGGTCTTGCGGCAGAAGATCGTCGGTTGCCTGCGAATGTCACCGTGATACACGGAGATGCGTTGAGACTGGATTGGGATCAGGCGCTCAAAGACATCTCGTATCCCGTGTCCCGTATCCCGTCTCCCGGTCACAAGCTCATCGGCAACATCCCCTACTACATCACCTCACCGCTGATCGATAAGGCGCTCACGCCGCCGTTTCCCACCGTCATCGTATTTCTCGTGCAGAAGGAGGTCGCCGAGCGGTTGGTTGCTGAACCAGGTGGCAAGACCTACGGGGCGCTCACCGTCGGCGTCCAAGCGCTTGCGGATGTCGAGAAGCTGTTCACGGTGCGCCGGGGATCGTTTCAGCCACCACCGGCAGTCGACTCTGCGGTCGTACGGATGAGACCCAAGACCCATCCGCTCATCGACGAGGGCGAGCGTGCACCGTTTCGGGTGTTCGTGCAGGAGTTGTTCAGCTATCGTCGCAAGCAAATCTCCACCATTCTTCGCGCGACGACCGACTTGAACCGAGATGGCCTGAGATCGCTGCTCGCCAAATTGGATATCGATCCCAAGTCGCGCCCCGAGGTTCTTGGACCGGACCGGCTCGTCGCGTTGTTCCGCGACACGCGCGAGTGGAGCAAGCAGCGGCGGTGAGACCCGTCGAGCCCACCCGTTAGATTGTGCTCCATGAGTGCGGTGCACGTGAGCAGCGAGATTGGCGCCCTTCGGGTGGTGTTGGTACACACGCCGGGTCGTGAACTGCGCGCGGTCACCCCGGGTACGCGTGAGCACTACCTGTACGACGACATCATCGACACGGAGTTCGCCCGACGGGAGCACCGTACGCTCCGACAAGTCCTCGAGCGCTTTGCCGAGGTTCACGAGGTACGCGGGCTGCTGCGGGAGATCGTCGACGAGGAGGCGGTGCGAGAGCTGCTGGCCAGCCGGACGGCGACGATGGTCCCGTCCACGCGGTTGACGCGGCGGTTGGCCGACGCGTCAGGCGACGAGCTCGTCAAGATGCTGGTCGAAGGGGTCGAAGCAGAGGGCGGGCCGATTGCGCGCTCGCTGAATGCCGTCGGCTATGCGCTGCCTCCCGTGCCAAACCTGTTCTTTACCCGAGACCTGGGCATCGTGATCGACGAGCACGTGATCATCGGGTCTATGCGCCACGGGGCGAGGTGGAGCGAGGAACTCCTGATCAAAGCGCTCTTCGAGCACCATCCCGCCCTTTCCAATGCCGGCATCCTGTATGACGGATCTGAAGAGCGGCGGCTCACCTATTCGCTCGAGGGAGGCGATGTCCATCCTTTGCGGCCGGACCTGGTGCTGTTGGGGCATAGCGCCCGATCGAGCGCCGAGGCTCTGGATCACGTGTGCGAATTGCTGTTCGCCCGCACAGCGGTCACGGACATTCTGGTGGTCATCCTACCGGAGGAGCGTGTCGCCATCCACTTGGACATGATCTTCACTCAAGTGGATCGTGATGTGTGCGTGGTCTACCCTCCGCACTTCGTGGGCCCGGGACGGCTTGGCGTATTACATCGGCGCAAGGGCGAGCACAGGGTCCGGGAAATGGACGATCTCTTCTCGTCGCTCCGGCAGGTTGGGTTTCCGCTCGAGCCGGTGTTCTGTGGCGGCAACCACCGTACCGAGCAGGATCGGGAACAGTGGGGCGCGGGCTGTAA
>JAOTWK010000694.1 GCA_029862935.1 Gemmatimonadota bacterium
CGACGGTGCCCGCACGTCGGTACTCGAGTCGGCTGCACGCCAGCTCCCACCCACTGTCACGGTAGAGCTCGGCCGCCACGACCTGGGCCGCATCGGGCGCGCACGGGCGGTGATCGTGTCGCCGGGTGTGCCTCCCGACGCTCCTCCGATCGCTGCGGCCCGCGCCGCGGGCGTCGAGATCGTGGCCGAGCTGGATCTCGGCGCGAGGGCGCTGACCGACGCGAGCCTCATCGTTGTGACGGGAACCAACGGCAAGACGACCACGACGCGCTGCGTGGCGCACCTCCTGAGTGCGGCGGGTGTCCCGTCCACCGCCGCAGGGAACGTTGGCCGGCCGCTCACCGATCTCATCAATGATCCGCAGCGCCCGAAGTGGATCGCCGTCGAGGTCTCGTCCTTTCAGCTCCACGACTCGCCCCATCTCGTGCCCGCGATCGGCGTGCTCACCAACTTGGCGCCGGACCATCTGGATCGGTATTCGTCGGTGGAGGCCTACTACGCCGACAAGCGTCTCCTGTTTCGGAACGCGAGCGACGCGTCGGTGTGGGTCGTGAATGGCGATGATGCCGCGGTGTGCGAGCTTGCGCGTGGCGCCCGCGGGCGGCACCTCCACTTCAGCGTGCGGAGGCCGGCCGACGCGTGGTTCGATCGGGCATCCGGCGATCTGATGCTCGGGCGCACAGCACTCGTGCCGCGGACGTCGTTGCAGCTCCTCGGGGATCACAACGTCGAGAACGCACTGGCTGCCGCATTGGCGGTGTGGACCGCCGGCGTCGATCTCGCTGCGCTCGCACAGGGCATCGAGAGTTTCCGCCCTCCCGCCCACCGGCTCGAGGCGGTGCGGACGGTGGGATCGATCACGTGGATCAACGATTCCAAAGCCACCAATGTGGCGGCGGCGGCGGTCGCGTTGCGCGCCATGAATGGTCCCTTCGTTCTCATCGCGGGCGGTCACCCGAAAGGCGAGTCCTTTGCCCCGCTCGCCACGCTGCTCGGCCCCTGGTGCCAGGGGGTGATTGCGTATGGCGAGGCCGCTCCCCAGTTGGCGAGCCAGTTGGGGCCGACCGGCCTCGTGGAGTCCGTGGAGCGCTTCGATGACGCCGTATCTCGGGCAGCGCTAGTCGTGCCACAGGGCGGTGCCGTGCTGCTCTCTCCCGCATGCGCCAGCTTCGACCAGTTCACGAACTTCGAGGAGCGCGGCGATCGGTTCCGCGCCCTCGTGGAGGCGCTCTGAGGGTGGCGCGCGACGAGACGCATCTCTGGGAAAGCCGCTTGCTGGGGATCCTCGCGGGCACGCTCGGCGTGTTCGGGGTGGCGGTTGTGTATAGCGCATCGAGCATCTGGGCCGTCCAGGATGGGTACGCCGGAAGCCATTTCGCTCGTCAGCAGCTGCTCGGCGTGATCGTAGGCGTCATCGTCCTGATGATCGTTGCCAGGGTGGACTATCACCGGTGGCGTCCGCTCGCCTGGCCGCTCCTTGGTGCCACGGCGCTCCTGCTCGTCGTGCTGATCCTGCCGTTCACCCATGCTGTGGCGCCCGAGGTAAATGGCGCGCGCCGCTGGTTCAGCGTATTCGGGTGGAGGATCCAGCCGTCGGAGGCTGCCAAATTCGTCGTCGTGTTGTGGACGGCGATGCTTGCCGCCCGGAAGGGGGACAAGCTGCGTGGATTCCGCGGCGGGATCCTGCCGTTTCTGATCATCCTGGTCCCGTTGTCGGCCCTCGTGGTGATCGAACCCGATCTTTCGACCGGGGCCGTCCTGCTGGTGATTGCCGGGACGGTCCTGTTCGCCGCCGGGGCCAGAATCGGCCACTTCCTCCTGCTCGGCCTGGTGGCGGTGCCCATCGCCTGGCACCAGATCGTCTCGGTGCAGTACCGCCTGGCCCGGCTGGTCGGCTTCCTGAGCGCCGGCAGCGATGCCGCCGAGGCCAACTGGCAGATCAATCAGTCCCTCATCGGGATGGGAGCGGGTCGGGCCGTCGGGGTCGGGTTTGGGGAGGGGCTCCAGAAG
>JAOTWK010000695.1 GCA_029862935.1 Gemmatimonadota bacterium
CAAGCGGGCCGCTTCCTCGCCTCCACCACTGCCGCCCACACCGTCCGCAACCAATGCAAAGGATGCGAGTCGCTCGGGCTTCACGAGCGCTTGGATATCGGGCCAAATGCTGGTGCGATCCACCACCACGCCGCTAGACAGCGAGCCCAAGAAATAGTGGTCTTGGTTGTCTTTCCGAACGTGACCGGGGTGCGTGAGCGCCCAGGCATCAATGTCGGAGTCGCGAGGTTTGGCGCTTGTGGTCAGTGGTCAGTTCCTCAGTTGTCAGAGGTGACAGCTGTGAGCCTTCAGCTATCAGCTGTCAGCCGTTTGTATCCGTATCCCGTATCCCGTATCCCGTATCCCGTATCCCGTACCTACCCCTGATCTGTCTATCGTCCCGCCGGCCGTCCGTTGTCACCGATTGTCCGCCGCCGGACTTCCTCGGTCCAATTGAGTACCAGCACCATTTCCGAAAGACGGCCTTGGTGGACCATCACGAACCGGCCATCCGGCCCAACATCGTAATTGGCATGAGGATCTGCCGGTTCGTACTCGCTGGCATCGAACAGGGCCGTGCGCGAGAGAACGCGGAGCTCGGGTTCGGTTTCCACGCCGACAGCTACGAGCTGGGAGCCTTGCTGCTCGAAGCCAACGTAATACAGCTCTCGCCCGTCGCGCGACCATACCGGCTCGCGGCCGCCGTTCTGCGAGACGAGCACCTTCGCGCCTGGGCCTGGATGGGGACGCACGTACACCTCGTTCTGGCCGGATTCGTCGGACATGTACGCAAGCCACCGTCCATCCGGAGAGAGCGCGGGCCACCCCTCATTGAAGGGTGTCGCCAACAATGCCTCGGGCTCGGGGGCTGGCGGGTTGGACAGTACACCGATGTCCCAACTGCCGTCCCTCCCGAGGGGAATGGTAAGCACCTGTTTGCCGTCGGGACTAAAGGCACCGGCGGTCAGAGGCGTGTCTCCCACGAACAGCTGCTCGGACACGCCCGAGCCGTCGGCGTTCTGTAGAAAGACCCCGATCACTCCCGCGGGGGCAGAGGCATACGCGACCCTCCGGCCATCCGGTGTCCACACCGGATCGTGCCCATCGTTGGCGAACGTGAGACGCGTGAGCGTGTTCTGCCGGAGATCCAGCGTCCACACATCACGGCTCCCCTGGTAACTGAAGTCGACCGCGATGTAGCGGCCGTCCGGTGACACACGCGGGCTATGAAATCGGCGCCGAAGATCCGAGATGACCTCTCGGGTACCCTGACGATTCACCAACGTGAGACTGAAAGGGGACTCGGGAACGTAGACGAGCGACCCGTTCCTTGAAACGGAGAGGTGGGCAGGGCCGCCAACCGAGATACGCACATCTTGTGCGAGTGTCACCGGTGATCCCGTGATCGCCAGTCGGTCCACATCGAAGGCCGCCGCGATCAATGCCCCGTCAGGCTGTGCCCACAGGAGGTGGCCGTCGTCGTAGGCCATGGCATTGATCGCGGACTCGATGAGGACCGTCCGCTCACCAGACTCCATGTCGATAGCGATGCCGTGTCCGTTTGTGGAACCCTGGGTCGCGGCGGTCAGCAGCACGGTCTTCCCGTCAGGCAAGACATCCGACACGTACAACGAGGTTTCTCCCTGCGCCGAATCGGGAGCCGCGATAACCGACAGGACCCCGTCCGCATCCAAGCGGCGAAGGACACCGTCCCCCGTGACCGTCAGCAACGCTCCGTCAGCGAGCCAGAGCGATGACGGGTAACCACTGTACGGGGCATGCTGTACCGTGACCGGTGCACCCCCAGTCACCGCGATCTTCTTGAGTGTGTTGCCGGCGTAGAACGCCACCCATCGACCATCGGGCGTGAAGAACGGACTGATCGCTCCTTCCGTCCCTGGCATGGGCATCGGTGTCAGCTGGTCCAGACGGCGGAAGTAGAGCTGTGTGCCTTGTGTGTTCAGGCCCACGTAGGCCACGGCGTCTCCCTGCGGCGAGACCGCCAGCAACCGATACGGTGCACCGGGA
>JAOTWK010000696.1 GCA_029862935.1 Gemmatimonadota bacterium
AGTCCTATTCTGTACAGGGGGCTGAGGGTCGCCGCACCCCACCCCGTTACCCACCATCGAAAGGCTCACTCTCACCGGCCACGGTGAGTGCCGGTGGGCTGCACCGTCGCGACCGGCGGGGCCTCGGTCGGACTGCCGGCTAGCACACGGAGGACGTTAATGAGCTTATTGCGACCTCGTGAACGCCCCCTGCACGAAGTGCTCAGCGAGAAGGAAGCCGCCTTTGAAGCCTTGAACCTACTGATCCAGTCGGTCTATGGATCACCCGACCGTGCGACCCTCGCCGAGCGGGTGGTCTCGGCCATGAAACAGTATGCCGGGTCGCCTGCGGTCTGTCTGTTCGAGGTAGACGAGACGGCACGGGAGGCTCGGCTCGTTACGGCGAGTGGATTCAGCGACGAGGCCATCCAGGCGGCACGGCGCATCGTCCTCAACGGGACCCTGACCGGCGCGGCGGTGGCACAACGGGATGTCCTTTGCTGTCAGGATCTCGCGAGTGACGAGCTGGTACCGCCGAGCGTCAGGACAGCCCTGGTGCGCCAGGGGATGCGGAGCGTGTTCGTGGTTCCGTTGGTCGCAAGCACTCGTGTGCTGGGGACGGTGTCTCTCGTGTTTACGGAATCGCGCCTGCTCACGGATACGACTCGCCGCGCGCTTCGATCGATCGGCGCCACCATCGGACTGGCCATGGCCAACATGGACACCCTGGCGGAGCTGCGCGCCGGCGAAGAGCGGTTTCGCCAGGCGCTAGAAGCCGCGCGCGCCGGGGCCTGGTTTTGGGACATCCAGTCCGACGCGGTTCAGTGGTCGCCCGAAAACTACGAGCTCCTCGGCCTCTCGCCGGGCGAGGTGGAACCCAGCTACCGCTTGTGGCTGAATTCGGTCCATCCAGATGATCGGGATGCAGCGCAGCAACACGTCGAGACCGCGGTGCGGGAGCGCGGCGCCCTCGATATCGAATACCGGGTCGTGTGGCCCGACGGCACCGTGCGCTGGATCAATGACGCCGGGCAGTTAGTGCTCAATGCGCAGGGTGAACCCACCGGTATGTACGGCATTCAGCGGGATATTACTCGGCTCAAGTTGGGAGAACTGGCATTGCGTCGTTCGGAGCAGCAATTGCGCGATCTCGGAGCCAATCGAGAGCAACTGCTGGAGGCTGAGCGCGCACGAGTGTCGCGTGAGATCCACGATGAGTTGGGCCAGGCACTGACCGTGTTGAAGCTGGACTTGGTGTCACTGCAGATGGACGCGCTCGCGAACGACGCGCGAGGGACACAGCGGGTCCATCATGCACTTCAGCTCATCGATCAAACCGTTGACGCCGTCCACCGGATCGCAGCCGAGCTGCGACCCGCCGTGCTCGATCATTTTGGACTCGCGGAGGCTATTCGGTGGCAACTGACCGAGTTCGAGCAGACGACCGGGGTTGCGGTGGAAGCCCACGGCGTGCAGTCCGTACCGGCGATGAGTGACACGCGCACCACCGCCGTGTTCCGGATCCTGCAAGAAGCGCTCACCAACGTGGCGCGGCACGCGCAGGCACGTGAGGTAACGGTATCGCTCGAGGCCGAGGGTGAGGTGCTGAAGATGGCGATCCGGGATGATGGACGGGGATTCGTCCAGGAGGAGGTCGAGAACAAGCACTCCTTCGGTGTCTTGGGCATGCAGGAGCGGGCTCACTCGTTGGGCGGCCTCGTGCGGCTCGAAGGGGTGCCGGGACGGGGCGCGGTCGTCACACTCCGCATGCCGTTGGGTCCCGCCCAACCGGAAGGCTGAGTCGATCCGCTGCGGAAAACACAACGTCCCTCCCCGGCGAACCGGGGAGGGACGCTATGATGGCGGTGACGTGATCAGCTATCGTCGCTGTGGCCGTCGTGATCCTCGTCTTCGAATGCGTTGAACGACCGCTGGATGTTGTTCTTGACCTCGCTCTCGAACTGCCCGCCCTTATTGGCCTGGGCCGGATCGAAGTAGGCAGTGCCCGCCTGGTCCAGGAAC
>JAOTWK010000119.1 GCA_029862935.1 Gemmatimonadota bacterium
ATAAAATCTTGAGTGGGTGAGGGTCCCGGTACCCCCCGCGGCCTTATGCCACCCTGAAGATCTCGCGCTTTCCGCCGGTCACGTGTTCGGTGTATCCACTCATCGCTTTCCCGAGGCCAGGGTTCTTGGTGCGCCCCTCGAGAATGTCGAAGTAGGTGCTCACCGAATCCACCTCCATCTCCATTGCGATGGTCCACGTGGTGGCGACGGCGTCTGCCAACACGCGAAGGTTCTTGGGCCCCATGGCCTCGAAATGTGGGATTGCGGCTTTGAGCTTTTCGATCAGCTGCTGGCCCTGGCCGGGTTTCGCGTACATGGTGTTGCGGATGACGTACATCGTGGTCCTCCATGAGGATTCGCGAGAGACAGTTGGCGAGTGGGACGACGCTTCTGCCTATTCGCCTTGCCTCAACAGTGGCCTGAGGTCGAACAAGTACATGAGTCCCGTGAACGCCAGTGAATGTCGGAATCGGCCCGCGGCGATCTCTTGCCGGATCTCGTCCAAGCTCAGCTCGCTCACCGCCACGTCTTCACCCTTGTCAGGCTCCGGCGCCGACTGCAGCACGGCGTTTCTCGCGACCCAATGATGACATCGATTGTCGAGGAACGCCGGATTGGGCTCCACATACCCGAGGTATTCCCAGTCATCACTGACATACCCCGTCTCTTCTTTCAGCTCGCGAACAGATGCTTCCCGTGACGTCTCGCCCGCTTCGACAATTCCTGCCGGGATCTCGGTTGTCGTCTGCCCTGTGCCGAAGCGATGTTGATGGACCACGACCACTTTCTCCTCCGGGGTCAGCGCCACGACATTCGTCCAATCCGAAGATTCGAGCACGGTGGCTTTCACCGTATGCGCATTCCGTGGGTTCTTCAGCCAGTCAAACCGGACCCGAAATAACTTCAAGTCAGGTCCCGACGTGGTTCGGAGACACTTCCAGGCAGTCTGCTTGCTATCACTCACGAGTCTTCTCCCACGTGCTGCAGTTGGTGGAACAGTATGGCCGCGATTGTGCGTACGGTAGGATGCCCGACTGGGTTGAGCGAGCGGTCGCTTCGCGACAGGGGATGCGCTGGAAGGGCGATGAAGGCGATGGGAAGGCGATACCGCCGCGCTGCCGCTATCGCGGCGGCGATGAAGGGCAATGCCTCGCTTTCCCGACGCCGTTGACGCAATTTGGGGTGCGTTCGCCGCTGGTAGGCGGTCCAGACGGTCGCGTTCGGTCGACGTCTCAACCCTGGGATAACTGAATGGCACACGTCTCACACAAGCTCTCCAATGCGTTCCAGGGTGCGCTTGCCGGCGGCGGTGATCCGGCGACGTCGCCACTCTACGTCTTTGGGCCGTTTCTCCGTCTGATCGTCGTCGGCGGCGTGGCGCAGGTGACGTTCGGCGCCAGCGTGTGGTTGGTAGTGTTCACGGTGTTCATGGTCTCGACCATGTACCGACTGGTCATGCGGTGGGTAGTGGACGGTAGCGGTGGGAGTGGGTTGAGCGAAGAGGAGTTTGGGAGCTGGGCGGTGAAGGTGAATGCCGGGATCACCTTCGTCGAGTATACGCTGACGTTTCTCGTCAGCATCGCTGCCCTCGTGACGTTTGTGGCGGATCGATACCCGGCGCTCAACGATACGGTCATTGGCGTCCAGTATCGGACGCTGGTCGCCATTGGGATCACGATCGCGACGGGGTGGGTCGTGAACCGCGGCCCCAAAGCCGCAGCCGTGGCGTTTGGACCGGCTACGCTTGCCGTGTTGGCCCTTCTGTGGACGATGGTCGTCGCCACCATCTGGAAACAGGGCTTCCACCTGCCGACGCTCGACTTCCGGGCATTCGGGCCCGAGTACTTGGGTTTCACGCTCGGTGGGTTTGCACGGATTCTCGCTCTCATGACGGGGATCGAGATCTTTGCCAACCTCGTGGCTGCCTACTCGGGAACGAACGCCCAAAAGAGCCGGAAGGCGTTTGGCAGTCTCGTCATCATCATGGGGACCACGTGTGTCACGATGCTGGTGGTCGGACCCGCGATCCTTTCGTTGTCGGACCCCACGAACGAACACATGTCGGTCTTCACGCAGACGATGGACGCGTTGCTTCCCGCGCCCTTGCCGTACATCGGGACGCTGATCGGTGTCGTCGTGTTGGGCTCGGCGGCGGCCGCGAGTGCGCAGGGGCTGCAGAACTTGGCGCTGGGGCTGCGCTTCCGGCAGTACATCCCGGCCACGTTCGGGATTCGCAATCGATTCGACGTCGCGGACAAGCCCGTGTGGCTGGAAGTGTTCATTGTGTGCGTCTGCTATGTGGCGTTTGGCACGAGCGAGGAGACGTACTTGGCGATCTATGCGGCCGGCGTGTTCATCCTGCTGAGCATGACCGGCTGGGCAGCTGCGAAGCGGTTGGTGCGTCAATTGCGCGAAGCTTTCTCTGCAGCGGGGCTGGCGACACTGGCAGGGACCGTGATCGCCGCATTTCTCACGACGATCGCAACCGGGATCATTTTCTACGAGCGGTTCTTCGAGGGCGCGTGGACGTATCTCCTCTTCCTTCCAGCGTTGTATGCAGTGTTCACGTATTACCGCGCTCGGCTCGGGAAGCCGCTGCCGTTGGACGAGCACCTTGGGCGTTTCTTTGTCGGCCAATACCTGCTGCCCTATCAACGGCAGGCGCGACCGGCGGACGAGATCGAGTTTGACGATATCGTGGTGCCGTTGGACGGCTCGTCGTTTGCCGAAGACGCGATCCCGCTTGCCGAAGTGCTCGCGCACACCGGGCGGGGGCGCATCGAACTCGTCTCGGTCGTCCGAAGCGAGAGCGACCGCAAGAAGCCCGACGAATCTGAATCGGAACCCAAGAGCGCGCCTGAACTCGAGCGCTACCTTGCCCAGCTCGCGTGGTCGCTCGCAAAAGGGGGCGTGGAAGTCCACTACACGGTCAGGGCGGGCGACGTGCCGGAGACGATCGATCGGGTGGTCCGCGACGTACGGGCGGATCTCATCGTCATGTGCACCCACGGGCGTACGGGTGTGGAGCGAATGGTGGCCCGCAGCACGTCGCACTACCTGATCAAGCTCAGCGACCAGCCCATTCTCGTCGTGCGACCTACCGAAGAATGGACGAGTCGGACGTCGCGGTTCAGTCGCTTGCTCGTCACGTTGGACGGGTCGGAGAGTGCCGAAACCGTGTTGCCCTATGTGAGAGCCATGGCACGAACGTTTGACAGTGAAATCGTGCTGGTGGCCGTTCCCGAGTCCGAAGCCGAGCAGATCCAACTCGAGCAGTACCTCAACAGTGTGGTCCAGGCGCTTCGCGCTCAGGGGTTCAAGGCGAAAGGGATCGTCACCGGGTCTGGGGCCGCGCGAACGATCCTGGCGGTGAGTAGAGAGGAGAATGTCGATCTCCTCATGATTGCGACGCGGGGGCGTGGTGGTCTTGCGACGCTCGAGGGGGTAGGCAGCGTCACCGAACGGGTCGTCGAATCGACGCACTGCCCGGTGTTCTTGGCACCGGTCCGTCCGCGGGTGACCAGAGCCGTCACCGCGGTAGGGGGTGAAGACGTAACGGCGTTGTCAGCCGGTCGGGGTGCGAGAGGCGGGCAGTGACGGAATAGGAGGACTGCTCGCGATGGATTGCGGCCACGGAAGCGGCGCGCCGGTTGGCCCGTCGCCCGGAGCTGAACCGCAGCGTGTTATGCTGTTGACGCGTCCAATGTGTGGACGCCTATGACACGCGGACCTGCATTCCCTCAGACACGAGAGCAGAGACCATGTCAGCCAACAAGCAGTTCACGACCGAAGAGGCCCGCACTCTCGGTGATCGCATCGGCGTCGACTGGACCGTGGTGCCACTCGGCGAGTTCCGCAGCGGACTCAGCGTCGAACTCGAGCATGGCGCCCGTGATCCGCAAACCAATGTGACCGACGACGATCTCGTCGTGACGGCCAAGATCGCGTTGGCGCACCTCAAGGAATTCCCCGACTACTACACGCGCCTAGCCAAAATGGAGGCCGAAGCAAAGGAGTTCTGGGCCACGAAGCGCGGATCAACTGCGTGACCCTCGACCGTCACCCCGGCAACTCCGCCAGATACTTCCGACACTCGATCTCCTCGAGCGTGCGTGACTCGTCCGTCTGAATGACGAAATCACCCCACTGACCGGTCGGGGCCGGCTCGAACCTCTCGATGTCTTCCACCGGGCGCAGCATGACGATCAGACGCGACGTCCCGGGCCGGTATGCCTCGAGATGCTCCGGTGTGCCGGTGCCCCGCGCGACGTGGAACCCGCCCACCATGTGTAGCACGAGGGCGTCCGGGTGCTGCGCCAGGAACTCCGAGATCGAGTGGGCCATGGTCGCATCCCACAGGGCCTGGCTGTGCAGTTGGTTGCCCATCGTGTCGTGCGAGCCTACGGGTGCGCGTGCCTGCACCGGCGCCTCCCCTTCTGCGGGCTCGGGGATCGGCAGGCCGCACTTCGTTCCCTCTTCCTCCATCACCTCCATGATGACTTGGATCCACTGGTTCCGGTATTCCTCGGACGGCTGTCCGTAGGGAAGGGGAGCGAGGCTCGCGAGCGCGCCGGGGCTCAAGTCGTTGAGCGACTCGCGTCCGTTCTGTGTCACCCGGGTGGCGTAGCGTCGCGGGGCGTTCGCGGCGATCACCGACAGGGCGTGCTCTTTGGAAAACTCGATCAGGGGGCGATAGTCGGTCTCGTATCGGGGCCACGGCCGGCTGTCACTGCGAAACGACGTCTCAGTAATCAGTCCGGCCAGGTACTCGTCGAGGATCGGCTGCACGTCGCGCTGGAAGAACTCGAGCGACAGCGCGACCGAGCGCGCATCGTCGCTCGACCCCGGGGCGCCGTAGGCCTCGAATGCAGCTTTGAGCAGCTCGGCCTCGAGCATGTGGCCGGTCGGGTCGTCGTGTGTCTCGCCGATGAACACGACCTGGTGCCGTCCCATCTCGGCGATGATGTCGTCGATCGATGCAGACGCTCCAGCACCGGTGAACACACGGTATTCACCCGCCACGTAGGCGCTGTCCAGTTCCGGAGAAGCGTCCTGGGCGTGCGCCCCTACGGCGATCATCAGCACGAGCGACAGGGTCGCAAGAACAGTCTTGTTATGCATGGCGCGGATGATATCACGGTGATCGGGGGGTCGGAAGGTCGAGTGGCCGCGGCTCAGCCGGCGGTTGGGGGCTCGGACCTACCGACCTCTCCCGCGCTTCGCCACCACGAAGCGCTGCCCGCGCGCCGCTGGGCAGTTGACCTTGGCGCTCACACCATCCGCTGTCGCCTCTGCCACGAACCGCTCACACATCTCACGATCGCGGAAGTGCATTGCGAACAGCTCTGTCACAGCAAACTCGCCGGCGAGGTGAACGGCCCGCGCCACGTGCGGCCAGTCGCGGCCCGGAAGCCCCGCCTGTCTCATGAGAAACAGTAGCGGAGTTGTCGGAATGCCGTTGGTATAGCGCAGTGCTCTCACCATGTCTCGCGGCAATCACGACCAATGCTCCTCTATTTCTCCTAGGACACAGCCCGTAGGTTTGGCCATCCCAGCATTCGGTCAAGAGGCGTGCGAGACGCTTGCGCGAGAATGTCAGCGGACGGTCAGCAAGGACAATCGCCGCACGCCTAACCCTGCAGCTCTAATAAGGGGACTTTATGCCTGTCTGGTTCATGACGCGTGGTCGCCGTGCTCGTACGTCTGCCCAGCATGGCCAACGCGGGGCCATGCATGTGCTCGCCGCTCTGGTACTGGGACTTGCGCTGCTCGGTGGGCAATGTGGATCGGCGGATCGCTCCGAGGCAGCGAGTTCGGTCGCTGACGCCCAGACCATGGTGACCAGCGCGTCGAGGGACGACGGGGGAGCATCGGAGGGCTGCCTCCCGGACGGCAGCGAGTTCGTGCAGGTCGCGCTATCAGGCGTTGTGCAGTACAACATCGAGTGGCGCAGCGGTGACATGGAATGTGGCGGCTTCGGCAACACCGTGCATTTCGGTGGCGTGCCTGCGGGAGCCAGCTCCCAGGTCGACCTGATCTTTGAGATCGAGGTCGCGGAGGGCGCGACGGGCACCGTCCTGCCGGCCCGCGTCCAGATCACGGACCGCGCGTCAGGGCGCGTCTTCCAAACGTGGGAGGCTGGTGGGTGCACTGCCAGCGTGACTGAGCACACCCTCCTCGACGAAAACCCCGCGTTCCGGACCTACAAGGTGGTCGCGAACGGATCGTGCACAAAGACGTCGCGGCAGTATTCCCCCGGGCCCGGCGCCGGCGTCGCCGAAATCACGGTCGGCAACTGGCAGATCGTTGGGGTTGGCCAACGTCAGGGACCGCGCATGTGAGCGGTAATGGGCGATGAGGGGCGATGTGGGGGCAAGACGGTCCACGACGGCCGTTGAGGGCGTCACGCGTTCAGTACTCGCGTACCGTCGGCCCGGCGTGTCCCACCGGTAGGCTTATTCGCCTTCCACCAGTTCGAGAGCGACTTGTGTAAACAGCTCCTCGGACCAGTCACCTTTCGCGGTCACATTCAGCGCAGCACGACGTTTCGTGAGGATTCTCACGGCAACACGCGCGTCGCTCTGCTCGGTTGGGGACCGCTCGACGACGATCCGCACCAGCTCTCCCCACGTCCACTCACCCGATGACCGTTTGGCGATGATCATCCAGGAATCGTCATTGATTTCTTTGACTTCCTCGATCTCCAACTGCGAGCCGAGGCACGCATTGCGGACGGCGAGTACTGTGGGACGTAGGTCAGCGTCGAAGTAGCGCACCACACCTTGGTCCAAGGGCGCCGATCGCATTCCGCCTACGCTGGCGCAGGCTGACAGGCTGGACACGAGCAGGGCGGTCCAGCTCACAGACGACGTGATCCGCATCCTCAACCTCCTTGCGATGTCCGCCGGTTCACGATGACCGGTTGACTCCGTCTAAAGCATAATTCACGCCACGTTGCACATGACGCAAATTATTCTCGTTCAATCGCTTGCGCACGCGCCCGCCGGAGATGTCTGTCCCAGAGCAGGGACACTGACCGTTGATTCGCTCCGCATTGTGGACGCTCGACCTTGACCATCGCCCGTCGCAGTGGCACGCGGCGCGGCTCGGTTGCAGTGTAGTTGGAGGCTACATGCCACCGCTGTGCTTCAGTGCGAGGTCGAATGTGAAGCCGGTTGCCGCGCTCATGAACGTCTGGAACATTCCCATTCCGGCTTCGCCCTCTCGTTCGAAGAACGAGGAGAAGAAACGGACATCGTTTGGGGAGACTTCCCATTCCATTTCTTCCAACCCATCGGCCATAAGCCCAAAGCAGGTGACGCCCATCTGACCGGTCATGACACGAAGACACGTCGTCTCGGGCCACGTCTCCGCCATCGCCGGGAAGATGTGATCCCAAAAGATGGTTGTGGCGGAGTCTGCGTCCGCCCCCGCGAATTGCCAGCTCATCACGATGTACCACTCGGTGTTCTCCCACCTCTGAGCTGTTGGCATTTGTGCGGAGGTACGAACCGACAGCACGAGAGCGAGAACGACGACGGCGAATACGATACGACGCATTGCGCGCCTCCATTGAGGGTAATCGAGAGAACCTACGAGCCGCGTCACATGTGAAATAGGGGAAGGGTTGTCGGAGATAGCGTGAGTCTGGCGCAACCGAAAGCCCCGAACGCCTAGGCGACGCTCGGGGCTGGCATCCCTGCGGTACCGCAGGCTTCTCGATTCAGGAGGTGGTGTCCCGCGCCCGAAACTCTCCTGTCACTTCGACATCGACTCTGAAGCCCATGAAGGTATCGGGGATCTGCTTCAGAAGCTCCTCGTCCCTCCGAGCGATATAGACCTTGATACACGGAGCCGCTTCACACAGCCCGATCGCCGTTCCCACCACGCCGGACTTCGTGATGAGGCTGTCAGTGAGTGCTTTCTGCGCGGCCATGATTGACGTGTCGGCCATGCCGATCTCCTCCTGACCCTCCGGTCGTTCACTGCTCTTGCCGGTCCCGGCGCACGCGGCTCCGCACCAGGACGATCCGACAAGGCAGATCGCGATGAGCCACATTCGTTGCGGAGCCGCCATCTCTATTCTCCCCGCAGGACTGGGGGCAGGAGCGCCGCTCCCCAGCCATTCAGTCTCACGCCTCGCGCGGATCGCTCAAAACAGAGCCGATCGAAGCTGACCGCGAGGCGGATCATTCTCCGCTGTACCGTCATGACCGCTACGGCCTGTTCACCGTCACGGCGGTCCCATCGCTGCTCCCGTCCGGATCGTGGTTCTGGCTGGCCGCGTAGGTTTGTCCCGCCAGAGTCACGCCGGTCACCGTGAACGTGATGGACCGGACGTTCTTCATGAGTCCCGAGAAGGAGACGATGCAGGTGGCACTGCTGCCGGTGGTGCACTCGGTTGTGGCGGTCGTGTTCCTGCTCCATGAGCCAACCACCTGCACGCCGGTCACAGCACCGTGGTTGGGGTCATGTACGGTGATTTCGACGGTGCCCGACCACGTCTTCCCATTCTTGGTGCCGGTCCCGTCGAGGTCCCCTACATGGATCTCGGGGGGCGGCGCCGGCGCAGTGACGATGACCGTCGTCGATCCCTGATCGTTGGACGGGTCGTCGTCCGCATGGTCGTGGCTCGCGGTAAGGGTGTGCGCGCCGATCGAGCTCCCCGCGGTATTCCAGTTGATGGTCACCGTGGTCTGGGCGCCCGCCGCGAGCCCGGCGACTGTCGTGTTGCCAACCGTCACGCCGTCTGTCGCATCGACGAGCGTAATGTTGAATGTGGCGCCGACGTTCTGGTTACCCTGGTTGCGGACGGTGACGTTGACGCCGGCAATGTGGCCCTGCACCAGCGTGGCGACCGCGGCGACGTTGGTCACG